>NZ_JBLYPN010000012.1:0-116702 GCF_051851875.1 Duffyella sp. Ts4
TGGGGTTTGGGGTTTGGGGTTTGGGGTTTGGGGTTTGGGGTTTGGGGTTTGGGGTGACAGTTCTCTGTTGTGGTGCTCTATTTGCCAAACGAGAACTATCGAGAGCAAGGTCTTTCTTGTGAAAATGTTCATCAGCTGCTGAATTGACGATACAGGGAACGCCTCGTTTTGAGCCGTTTCGCATTGTTTTTTGACACCATTTCTTATCGGTAAGCTATTGGTTTAAAAACCAACAACCAGCATGACATTGCTGGATTGCCCTGCACAGATACATTATAATCCCGGCTCCGCTGGCCCCTTAGCTCAGTGGTTAGAGCAGGCGACTCATAATCGCTTGGTCGCTGGTTCAAGTCCAGCAGGGGCCACCAAATTTTAGCTGTTAAATCAGCAAATTAAGCCACTCCGAGAGGGTGGCTTTTTATTGCCTAAAATTTATAGCTGTGGGTTCATCGATGTATTAATTAATCCCCTGCGCCATGCGGATAAATTCTTTTACGCTATGCACTCGTGGAGCGCTGGTGATGTCTGGTTGCGGCCGTTGCGTTTGGAATAGTAGAGATTTTTGTCGGCGGTGGAGATCAGGCCGTTGATAGCGCTGATGCGATCTTTACCGGATAACCGATGCTGACAGGCGATACCAATACTTACGGTGATATTCACCGTATTACCCTGCAGCACAAACTTTTCCTGTTCTATCGCCTGCCGAATAGATTCTGCGTGATGCCAGAGCGCTTCACGATCGACATTGAAAAATACCGCCACAAACTCTTCGCCGCCAAACCGGCACAGCAGGCCGCGATCGCCCGCGACATTGCGTAATCGTTGCGCAAGCTCTTCCAACACCGCATCACCAGCATCATGGCCGAAGCTGTCATTGATCGATTTAAAATAGTCGATATCAATGATCATTACCCCAGCGCGCTGGCAGCTGGCAGTTTCCCGGCCGCGCAGCTGTTCATACAATCCGGATCGCGACAGTAGACGCGTGAGAAAGTCGTAGTCGGCACGCAGCGCCAACTGATGATTAAGCCGCCGAATGGCATCCATGCTGACAGAAACGATAAACGGTCCGATGGCCAGCGTGGCGACGCCCAGTCGGGCCGACATCAGATGACTAAGCGGCAGGCTACTGTCGCCGCCCTGAATGGTAATGATGCCATCAACCACCAGGATAATTTCTGTGATGCCGGTAATCAGCATCAGCAGCGTGGTCGCCACGATCGGCAACCTGATGGCACACCAAATCATTGCCGGTAGCGGAAAAGAAAGACTACCAGCGCCGCCAATCATCGCGCTGGCGCAAACAGAGAGGATCAAGGCGATAACCGGCAGCACCATTTTGGTCGAAATTACGGCGCGGGAGAGCGTGGTCTGTCGTTTGAGCGTCAGTAAAAAAGGCAGCAGCAGCACGCCGGTTGAAAACTGTTCGCTGAACCAGTCACTCCACGCGGTGATGAGTTTCTCATTCATGCCTTCCCCCTGCGCCAGTGCGCCCCAGCTAGCGCAGCTGATGGACGCTATCAGGCAGGCAGCAAAGATGCGCATCGCTTTGCCGACACGTAAGGCATTGCCGTCCTGAGCAGGCGGCGAAGCCAGCAGTACAGCGGCGGCTACAAAGACAAAAAGAATATTGGCGAAGTTGATGGTGAAAGCGCTGCCGGTCCAGCCGGAGAAAATAGTGTCGTTGAGCACCATCGCGGTGTAACAGACGAAATAGTTTCTGGTGCGATGCAGCCACGGGAAGCGCACGATAATGCCGGTCAAAAGCGCATTTACCGGCCAGAATAGCGAAAGTTCCTGCGGCATACGTAAGTGACTGCCAACAAAGCAGAATAGCGCGGTAGTGACAAATAATGTCATAGCCGAACTTATTTCACGTTTTTCATCCAGCCACTTTACGCACATACCCTACTCTCACCATCATTCACTTTTCGCCAGCAACTGCGGTAGCGGCCAGAAAATTTCATTATACGGTTCGCAAGGCGTGTTTTATCTACCGAATTGGTTACATGGCGCAACCAATAAGCATCAAATCCGGGCAGTTATGGGATTTATCCGAGCGAAGCGGCGGCATCATAGCACAGGCTTTTGGTGTGAGAGAGCAGGAACAATTGCTGAAAAAAAGAACAGGCGTTTATAGAGCAGTGAATGGGCATATCAGTGCGATATGCCCATTATAGGACTTATTTCACGGCAACCGGCCACTGGCTGAGACGGATGCCTCGCTGGCGCGCATTGTCGCCAAAATCTTCCAGTATGGCTTTAACGTCAGGATCGAGGTACTCGGCATTATCGTGATCGACGATAACCACGCTGTTCTCAGGAATCTCGGCTAATAATCCCTGCAGCTGTGGGTTATGCATGAAGGTCAAGTTTTGCTGGAAACGCAGCACATAGTGATCGTCATAGCGCGTCAATTGCAGCGCATTGCGATGGCTCTTATAAATGCTGCAAAGTATCTGCGTCGCCAGCCCAATACCGATACCCGCCAGCATGCCAAATACTAAAATACCGCCGATGGTCGCGAGGAACGGCACATACTGCTGTGCACCCATACGGAACTGCTCGACGAACAACCGTGGCGTCGCCAGCTTATAGCCGGTATAGAGCAGCACCGCGGCGAGACTGGCTAGCGGGATGACGTTCAGCAGATCGCTGAACCACAGGCCGCAAATCAGCAGCAACACGCCGTGCAGCAGGATAGAGACTTTACTCTGCGCGCCCACGCTGACGTTAACCGAACTCCGCACGATAACCGCCGTTACCGGCAAGCCGCCTAACAGGCCAGCGACCAGATTGCCGACACCCTGCGCGCGCATCTCTTTATTGGGTGATGGCGGCGGGTTTTGCGGACGCAGCTTTTTCAATGCTTCAGCACTGAGCAGGGTTTCCAGACTGGCAACCAACGCCAGCGTTACCGCCACGACATAGACCGCCGGATTTTGCCACGCCTGCCAGTCCGGCCGCTCCAGTTCAGCGATAAGTGCGCCCGGACTGTCAAAGGTGGGCAGCACAATGCGCGGCAGGTTGGCAGACATCTCGGCCCATATACGATCGCCAAATACCACGGCGAGGCCGCCAAACAGTACCGCAATCAACGGCCCTGGCACCCAATTCAGCCCTTTGATGTTTTTCACCAGCGGCGTGGTCCAGGCCCATAAAATCAACAGGCCAATGCCCGAGACAACAATAGCAGACGCCGAGAAGGCGAAATCGCCGCTGAACAGGCTACTCAGACTGGCATCACTGGCGGCGCCAAGCGCAACCGGAATCTGCTGCATGATCAGCAGAATACCAATTGCCGCCAGCATGCCTTTAATTACGCTACCCGGAACCAGCGTAATAAAGCGCCCTGCCCGCATGACGCCCAACAAAAATTGCAGCACGCCAGCCAAAATCAGCGCGAACAAAAAGGCGGAAAACGAACCCAGCGTTTCGATGGCACCGACCACGATGGTCACCAGACCGGCCGCCGGCCCACTCACGGCAAAGCGTGACGGGCTTAATGAGGTGACCAGCAGACCACCGATAACGCCGGTGAGCAGGCCGACAAATGGCGGCAAACCGCTGGCCTGAGCAATGCCCAGGCAGAGCGGTAACGCCACCAAAAAAACGACAAGGCCAGCAGGAATATCCTGCTTCAGAGTGCTGAGATTCATGGTAAAGGTTCCTCTGCTGACTGCTGGATTAACTCTTTCAGGTGACCTGACTGCAGATCGTACACGCAGCCAAAGACGTCTAATTCTCTGCCCTGCTGCCAGGCTTTTCTTACCGGATCTGTCGCGATGAGTTCAGCAAATTGGGCAAGGACATTGGCTTCAACCAGGCGGTTGAGTTTGTCGCTTTCGTTATCCTCTGAAGCGGTAAATTCACGTAATCCGCTGTGCAGCGCGTCACGTAGCTGACTGATACGACGCGATAAAGGTGAATCTTCATGGGCAAGAGGACTGTCGGGTAATGCCAGCGCGGCCTGTACGCCGCCGCAACCATAATGACCGCAAACCACAATGCGCTTTACCTCAAGCTGCTCAATGGCGTACTGCAGCACACTGAGCGTGTTGTCATCATTACTGACAACCATGTTGGCAATATTGCGATGGACAAAAAGCTCACCCGGATGCGATCCAGTTAATACTTCAGCCGGTACGCGACTATCAGAACACCCTATCCATAAAGAATGCGGTTTTTGTTGATGTAAAAACTTCTCAAAATATTTTGGATTACGTTGGCGGCGCTGTAAGGCCCAACTGCGATTCTTCGCTAACAAGGGTTTAAGTGTCGTCACGATAGGTCTCTCTCTGTTATCTGGCGGCGTGCTGCCCGGATGACGCAATTAATAAATGGTGCAATTTGTACAAAACTCGCTGCAGCCTGAAAAGTGTTACTCGTCACAGAAAAAGGTTATAGCCTTTAAAGCGTAATAACGCATCAATAAAATTTCCATAAATAAACGGAAAATTCATTTTGTAAATTTACATTTATTTAATGTATTGAGATTGTCAGCAGTGCAATATTAATTAGATGAAAGTCTCATTATATCTTTATTAAAAAAATGATATAAATCATGAATATAAATGATATAAATTAAAGAATAAGAAAAAATTATAATGACAAAATAATACAATTACTTTTCCGAGGGAATTAATATGATATTTTTTAATCTGAATTAAAAGTGCGAATTATCTTATTCCAAAACAGCAGGAATCGAGCGAATTAACTGTTCAGCCAGGGGTAATACCTGAAGAAATGATAACCGCCGTGATAAATCGATTCAGTAAAGTTAGCTAATAATAAGTCGTTTCGATGGAGTAATATCAACGGACTGTCCAACTGTTTGACGACAATTTATTCTCAACCTAAAGCCTAAAAGTCTCGTGGTCGTAAAGAAGAAAGAAACTTCATTCGGTTTATAGACAGTCGCCTGGAATTTCCTACAAAGAGTACAGCTTAGCGTGGCACAAAACTGACCGTAAAAGAGGATGTCCTGACCAGTGAAGCCGGAAGCGTAACGGTGGGCTAAACCGTATGTGCTGTGATCGGCCAACTACGGTAAATGCGGTTTTAATATAATCAGGGTTGCGTAATACTTGATGTATTAGCGGGCGATAACACGCTACGCCCCTTCATTTACCCTGACAAAGGAGAATCTGTGTCTGAGAAAAAACACGTTCCCATCTCGGTGCTGGATTTAGCTCCTATACCTCAAGGCTCGAACGCTCGCGATGCGTTTCATAACTCGCTGGCGCTGGCCCAGCAGGCAGAAGAACTCGGTTTTCATCGCTACTGGCTGGCTGAACATCACAATATGACCGGCATTGCCAGTGCAGCAACGTCAGTATTAATTGGCTATCTTGCTGCCAACACGCGTACGCTGCGCCTCGGCTCCGGTGGCGTGATGTTGCCAAACCACGCGCCGCTGGTGATTGCCGAGCAGTTCGGCACGCTGGAATCGCTCTATCCGGGCCGTATCGATTTGGGCCTTGGCCGTGCGCCGGGCTCCGATCAGCGCACAATGATGGCGTTGCGCCGTCACCATGCCAATCCGCACGTGGACAGCTTTCCCGATGATGTTGCCGAATTGATTAGCTGGTTCGACGCTAAAGAAGGCGAGCATCAGCCGGTGATACCGGTACCCGGTCTGGGACTGAAGATTCCGGTCTGGTTGCTGGGTTCCAGCCTGTACAGCGCTCAGCTGTCGGCGAAGATGGGGCTGCCTTTTGCCTTCGCTTCGCACTTCGCACCGGAACTGCTTTATCAGGCGTTACACCTTTACCGCGAGAACTTCCAGCCGTCGGAGCGTCTGGCGAAACCCTATGCTACCGTGTGCATCAATGTGGTCGCAGCCGACAGCGATCAGGAAGCGCGGTTGCTGTTTACCTCAATGCAGCAGCAGTTTATTAATCTGCGCCGCGGCCGACCAGGGCCACTGCCGGCACCGGTGGAGAATATGGATAATCTGTGGTCACCCGCTGAGCAGTATGGCGTTCAGCAGGCATTGAGCATGTCGGTTGTCGGTGACGTGGATAAAGTGCGTAACGGACTGGCCGCGCTGATTCGCGAAACCCAGGCGGATGAGCTGATGATCAATGGCCAGATCTTTGATACGCAGGCCCGACTGCGCTCGTTTGCTCTGGCGATGCAGGCTTCTAAATCATTGTAATGTTTTACGCCCGGGCCATCGCTTTACAGGCGGTGGCCCGTTTTCCCGCCTGAATCATCCCTGAATCTTTTCTTCCCCTGACGCCCTTTTTCACTATTTGCTTCATTATCTGCGGTGCTTATCGGTTAGGCAGACGAAAAAAAACCAGCCACGAGGGCTGGTTTTTTATTATGGACTGAAAATCAGCCCTTGCGATAGCAATCAGGCATCACGGCGACGTGTTGGTGCGCTGGTGCCTTCTTCGCGACGTGGACCACGTCCACCTTCACGATTGAACGTACCACGGTTACCTTCACGACCAGCCTGTGGACGATCGCTGCTGAAGCGACGGCCTGACTCACGAGCTGCACCGGCTTCACGTCCGCCACGCTCACCACCACGACCAGCGCCTGCAGGACGACGATCGCCACCACGTTCAGCTGAACGCTCGTGTGGTTGAGCATCACCTAACAGCTGCATATTCATCGGCTTGTTCAGAATACGCGTGCGGGTGAAGTGCTGCAGAATGTCGCCCGGCATGCCTTTTGGCAGCTCAATGGTTGAGTGCGCGGCAAACAGCTTGATGTTACCAATGTAACGGCTGCTGATATCACCTTCGTTAGCGATAGCACCAACGATGTGACGCACTTCAACGCCATCATCACGGCCCACTTCGATGCGGTAAAGCTGCATATCGCCAACTTCACGACGCTCACGACGTGGACGGTCGCCATCGCGTGCTTCACGAGCTTCGCGTGGTGCACGGTCCGGACGATCACCGCGGCGATCGTCACGACGGTCATCACGATCGCGGAACTCACGACGCTGTGGACGTGGCGCTTCTGGCACAACGATCAGCGGACGCTCGCCCTGTGCCATTTTCAGCAGTGCGGCAGCAAGTGTTTCCATATCCAGCTCATCCTGCGGAGAAAGCTTGCTCAGCAGTGCACGGTATTGATCCAGATCGCTGCTTTCCAGCTGCTGCTGAACTTTGCTGGCAAACTTAGCCAAACGGCGTTCGCCCAGCAGTTCTGCATTAGGCAATTCCACTTCTGGAATGGTCAGCTTCATGGTGCGTTCGATGTTACGCAGCAGACGACGCTCACGGTTCTCAACGAACAGTAAGGCGCGACCAGCACGGCCAGCACGACCGGTACGGCCGATGCGGTGAACATACGATTCTGCATCCATAGGGATATCGTAGTTAACAACCAGGCTGATACGCTCAACGTCCAGACCAC
Organism: Duffyella sp. Ts4; assembly: GCF_051851875.1. Classification (NCBI taxonomy): domain Bacteria; kingdom Pseudomonadati; phylum Pseudomonadota; class Gammaproteobacteria; order Enterobacterales; family Erwiniaceae; genus Duffyella; species Duffyella sp. Ts4. The sequence goes on from NZ_JBLYPN010000012.1 coordinate 7,381, forward strand.
GCGCTGCAACGTCGGTAGCGATCAGGATGTCCAGACGACCATCTTTCAGGCGCTCCAGGGTCTGCTCACGCAGTGCCTGGTTCATGTCGCCATTCAGTGCCGCGCTGTTGTAACCACTGCGCTCCAGCGCTTCGGCCACTTCCAGTGTCGCGTTTTTGGTACGTACGAAAATGATCGCCGCATCAAAATCTTCTGACTCAAGGAAACGCACCAGTGCGTCAGTTTTACGACCGTAAGCGGTCCAGTAGCTCTGGCTGATATCAGGACGCGTCGTCATGCTTGACTGAATGCGCACTTCCTGAGGATCTTTCATAAAGCGTTTGGTAATACGACGAATCGCTTCTGGCATAGTGGCAGAGAACAGAGCGGTCTGATGACCCTCAGGAATCTGCGCCATGATCGTTTCGACGTCTTCGATGAAGCCCATACGCAGCATTTCATCAGCTTCGTCCAGCACCAGGCCGCGCAGGTTAGAGAGATCTAACGTGCCGCGTTTCAGGTGGTCAAGCAGACGGCCAGGCGTACCCACAACAACCTGTGGTCCCTGACGTAAAGCGCGCAGCTGCACGTCATAACGTTGGCCGCCGTAAAGGGCAACCACGTTCAGACCGCGCATATGTTTAGAGAAATCGGTTACTGCTTCTGCTACCTGTACTGCCAACTCACGCGTTGGTGCTAACACCAGAATTTGTGGTGCCTTAACAGTAGGGTCAATGTTGTGTAGCAGTGGCAGCGAGAAAGCTGCAGTTTTACCGCTCCCGGTCTGCGCCATACCTAACACATCGCGGCCCGCCAGCAGGTGAGGAATACACTCAGCCTGGATTGGGGATGGCTTAACGTAGCCCATGCCGTTCAGTGATTCGAGAAGGTCGGCGTTCAGGCCAAGGTCAGCAAAAGTGGTTTGGATATCAGTCATGTAGTACACGTGCCTCTTAGATTGCGGCGGCCAGTCTACATAACTCGTCGTGAAAACTTTCAGTCATTTTCATCAAAAAGTGTGAACCGGCTCAAATTAGTGGTTTTGACGAACAAGAAAGCCCTCACCCCGTAAGATGATGACGTTTCGGAAATTCAGGCAATAAAAGTTCGTCAGCTATTGCTGGTCAGATTCTGATAAATCGTCTTGTGTCTGGCCGAGTAGCGCCAGTTCCAACAATGCGTATCGGTGCTCAACAAAGTTGTTTACGTTGTTAGCGACCGCCAGTTTGAACAACGCTTTCGCGTCGTCCTTCTCCCCCAGACTTAGGTAATGTTTACCTAAATAGAAGTTGGTTTCACTGAGATGTTCAGCGAGCGAGGTGTTATCCGTTGCGTCCGCCTTGAGACGTTCCATTAGCGTCTTCTCGCTAATGTCATCAAGGTAGAACTCGACAATATTCCATCCCCATTGATCTTTAGCCGCTTTGTCATAACGCTGTTGAAGCGCCACTTTGGCTTTGTCGGCATCCATCTCGCGTTCATCGAGGTAGAGCCACAAACTGCGGAAAGGATCGTTAGGATCGTCTTGATAAAACGCCAGCAGATCATCTTGCGCTAACTTGTATCGTCCGCCGTAATAGAGGGCGATACCACGATTTAAATGCGCATAGTTGTAAGTTGGATCAAGCTCAAGTACAGAATCAAACGCTTCATAGGCGGCATCAAAGCTCCCCGCCTGCGTTAAATATATGCCTAAGTAATTGAATACTTCAGGCATATCAGGTCTGATGGCCAGCGCTTGCGAAAAATCGTTACGCGCCAGTGCCCTCAAACCCAAACTATCATACAACACTCCGCGCTCATATAACAGCTGTGCGCGTTCATCATCGGTAATTGCCCGACTGGCAAGAATTTGTTCCATGCGCGCCAGGATGACTTCCTGTTGCAATGTGGGCTGTAGCGGAACAGCCAGGACTTCGTTCTTACGCCAATTTGAGTTGCTGCATCCTGCCAGCGTCAAAGCCGTCGCAACAACACACCAGCGCAAAAATGGCTTCATTTCCCACTCCTGAATACAAACATTGGGATGCGTATCCTGTCATCCGCCCGCTGTGCAAAAGGTTTCCCGCCCTCGCGATGAAACAAAACTCTCCCTGCGTGCAGGGAGAGCTCGCCAGACAAACGATTACTCGGCGTCAGGTGTTGTCACTACGTCGGCTTCCGCCTGCGGCTGCTCGACCGCTTCTTTGATGCTCAGGCGAACACGGCCCTGGCGATCAACTTCCAGAACTTTAACCGGAACTTCCTGGCCCATCTGCAGATAGTCAGCCACTTTCTCAACGCGCTTGTCAGCAATCTGAGAAATATGAACCAGACCTTCTTTACCGCCGCCGATAGCAACGAACGCACCAAAATCGACGATACGCGTTACTTTGCCGTTATAAACACGGCCAACTTCGATTTCAGCAGTGATTTCTTCGATGCGGCGAATAGCATGCTGTGCTTTATCGCCGTCGGTTGCAGCAATTTTCACTGTACCGTCATCTTCGATTTCAATCGTGGTGCCAGTTTCTTCGGTCAGAGCACGGATAACTGAACCGCCTTTACCGATGACATCTTTGATTTTGTCCGGGCTGATCTTAATAGTATGGATACGTGGAGCAAATTCAGAGATATCGCCACGCGGCGTGCTGATAGCCTGTTCCATCACGCTAAGGATGTGCAAACGCGCACCTTTGGCCTGGTTCAGAGCAACCTGCATAATTTCGCGGGTAATGCCTTCGATTTTGATATCCATCTGCAGCGCGGTGATACCTTCACGGCTACCGGCTACTTTAAAGTCCATGTCGCCGAGGTGATCTTCATCACCAAGGATGTCGGACAGCACAACATAACGATCGCCTTCTTTGACCAGGCCCATTGCGATACCGGCAACAGCAGCCTTGATCGGCACACCTGCATCCATCAGCGCCAGAGAAGCACCGCAAACAGAGGCCATTGAAGAAGAACCGTTAGATTCAGTGATTTCAGACACCACACGCACGGTGTACGGGAAATCTTCTGGCTTAGGCATCATCGCCAACACGCCGCGCTTAGCAAGACGGCCGTGGCCAATCTCACGACGCTTCGGCGAACCGACCATACCTGTCTCACCGACCGAGTACGGAGGGAAGTTGTAATGGAAGAGGAAGCTGTCAGTGCGCTCGCCCATTAGCTCATCAAGATTCTGCGCATCACGTGCAGTACCTAACGTTGCGGTAACCAGCGCCTGCGTTTCACCACGGGTGAACAGCGCAGAGCCGTGAGTACGTGGCAACACGCCAGTACGCACATCCAGACCACGGATCATGTCTTTCTCGCGGCCATCGATACGCAGTTCGCCGTTCAGAATACGCGAGCGGACAGCATCTTTTTCGATGGCGTGCAGAATATCGCTGATTTCACCTTCATCCAGTGTGGCATCTTCAGCCAGCAGCGCGGCGATAGTTTCTGACTTGATTACGCCAACCTGCGTATAACGCTCTTGCTTCTCAGTGATGCGGTAAGCATCGCTCAGACGGCTTTCAGCCAGCGCAGCGATACGGCTGTGCAGTGCATCGTTAGTCGCTTCTGGCTGCCAGTCCCAGCGTGGTTTGCCTGCTTCAGCAACCAGTGAGTTGATATTTTCGATCACAATCTGCTGCTGCTCATGGCCATAAACCACGGCACCCAGCATCTGATCTTCACTCAGCACGTCAGCTTCAGATTCAACCATCAATACAGCGCCCTGCGTACCAGCAACAACCAGGTCGAGGCTGCTCTGCTTGATCTCATCTACGGTTGGGTTCAGCACGTATTGATTGTTGATATAACCGACGCGCGCGGCACCGATCGGACCATTGAACGGCAGGCCAGACAGGCTCAGAGCGGCAGAAGCACCAATCATCGCTACGATATCCGGGTTAACCTGTGGGTTAACGGAAACGACAGTAGCGATAACCTGTACTTCATTAACAAAACCTTCCGGGAACAGTGGACGAACCGGACGGTCGATCAGGCGCGAAATCAGGGTTTCGCCTTCGCTTGGACGGCCTTCACGGCGGAAGAAGCTACCTGGAATACGGCCAGCAGCGTAGGTACGCTCCTGATAGTTAACGGTCAGCGGGAAAAAGTCCTGTCCCGGCTTAGCTTTTTTCTGTCCTACAACGGTAACGAATACCGCGGTGTCATCCATGCTTACCATTACGGCGGCCGTTGCCTGGCGCGCCATCATACCGGTTTCAAGCGTGACGGTATGCTGACCATATTGGAATTTACGTACGATCGGATTCAGCAAAATTGTATCCTTTAACTTCGACGCGGACGTTATGTAGTCCGCAATTGACCTCAATCTTTATTTGCATCCTCGCGACTAATGACAATCTTTAACTCCGCCCGGAGTAAAGTTTCTCATTAGCCGCGCGAACCTCTGCAAGCAAAGATCACTCTCAGCAACAATACATGAGTTTGGCGTGGATTGCTGCGCATTGCTTAAAAAAAGGGGCCATAAAGGCCCCCTTTTCGCGAAACTCGCACAAATCTGTTCACCAGACGTTGCTTTCTACAATTTAACGCTGTTGAACAAATTGTAGACTTAGCGACGCAGACCCAGGCTTTCGATCAGGCTGGTGTAACGTGCAACATCTTTACGCTTCAGGTAATCCAGCAGCTTACGACGCTGGGAAACCATACGCAGCAGACCGCGACGGCTGTGGTGGTCTTTTTTGTGCTCAGAGAAGTGACCCTGCAGGTGGTTAATCTGAGCAGTCAGCAGTGCAACCTGAACTTCGGTAGAACCGCTGTCGTTAGTACCACGACCGTATTTAGCAACGATCTCTGCTTTAGCTTCAACGCTTAGAGACATAATAAACTCCAATAAAAAAATGAATGTAAGGGTGCCGATCTCTAATTCAGCGACCCAATGAAAAGCGGGCTTATTCTACTCTTAGCCCATTGCGATCGCAAATGAGTCAGTCAGAATATTCAACAACCAGCCTTTTTGGCGCCACACGCCCATCTTCAGCTATTTCAGCCATACCGATGAATTTTCCCATTGCGCCTTCAGTGACCCGAACCAGACCGTTCTGCGGCGCGCCAGCTGCCTGTACCGGCATACCCTGCTTAAAGTAAGCCGCGCTGCTTTCCGGCAGGTTGACCTCGGGAAAGGCCGCGGCCGGGCTGTCCATCGGCATCAGTAACTGGTCGAGCGCATCACGATTTGCAGGATCGGATTCCAGCGCGGCTTTTTCCAGGGCCTGCAACTGTTCCAGCGTCACCATCTGGCTCACCGGATAGGTGGCCACTTCAAGGCGGCGCAGCATGGTCACATGCGCACCACATCCCAGTTTCTCACCGAGATCATCAATAATGGTGCGAATATAAGTGCCTTTGGAACAGTGGATTTCCAGCTCCAGCTCTTCGCCTTCCCAACGAATAAACAGTAGCTCGTATACTACAATTGGACGCGCTTCACGCGGCACGTCAATGCCCTGACGCGCATACTCATAAAGCGGGCGACCCTGATGCTTCAATGCTGAATACATTGAGGGCACCTGCTGGCTTTCGCCGCGAAAACTTTCCAGGGCCGTTTCAAGCTGCTCATTATTAAACGCAACCGGACGTTCCTCTACCACAATGCCATCTGCATCAGAGGTATCGGTTCGCTGACCGAGACGAGCAATAACGCGATAACGTTTGTCAGAATCGAGCAAATAGCGGGAAAACTTCGTGGCTTCGCCGAGACAGATTGGCAGCATACCGGTGGCAAGCGGATCAAGCGCGCCGGTATGGCCCGCTCGGTTGGCGTTAAAGATGCGCTTCACTTTTTGCAGCGCATCATTGGAGGAGAGTCCCTGCGGCTTATCCAGCAGCAAAACGCCGTGAATATCGCGGCCACGACGACGAGGACGACTCATCAGTCCTCCTTGTCTTTATCCGCTGCGTCTTCGTCCGTCACATCTTCGCCACGGCGTTCAGCATCATTTTTCACTACGCTGGTAACCAGGTTAGACATGCGCATGCCTTCAACCAGCGAATTGTCATAGAAAAAGGTCAGTTCAGGCACAATGCGCAGGCGCATAGCTTTGCCCAATAATGAGCGAATAAAGCCTGAAGCGTCCTGAAGCGCACGAATGCCTGATTTAACGGCATCTTCATCTTTGTCGTTTAGAAAGGTAACAAACACTTTGGCGTAGGCCAGATCGCGTGACACTTCCACGCCTGAAACCGTCACCATCATGCCAACACGCGGATCTTTAATCTCACGCTGGATAATCATCGCCAGCTCTTTTTGCAACTCTTGCGAGACGCGCTGTGGGCGACCAAATTCTTTCGCCATAATTTTATTCCTCTCAAATAATTCGGGAGGCGCACAGGCCTCCCAAATATAGCGTCACCGAAACGGGACTGTTACTCAATGGTACGTTTGATTTCGATGATTTCGAATACTTCGATCATGTCGCCTGGGCGCACATCGTTGTAGTTCTTAACACCGATACCACATTCCATACCGTTACGGACCTCGTTAACGTCATCCTTGAAGCGGCGCAGTGATTCCAGCTCGCCTTCATAGATAACCACGTTGTCACGCAGTACACGGATTGGATTGTGACGTTTGATCGTACCTTCAGTCACCATACAACCAGCAATGGCGCCAAATTTCGGTGATTTAAATACATCACGAACTTCAGCCAGGCCAATGATCTGCTGTTTGTATTCCGGTGCCAACATGCCGCTCATCGCTGCTTTAACTTCGTCGATCAGGTTATAGATCACGGAGTAGTAACGCAGGTCGAGGCTTTCGGTATCGACAACGCGACGCGCTGAGGCATCTGCACGAACGTTAAAACCAAGCAGAATCGCGTTTGAAGCAGCTGCCAGTGTGGCGTCGGTTTCGGTGATACCACCTACGCCAGAGCCAACAATCTTAACCTTCACTTCGTCAGTAGAAAGTTTCAGCAGTGAATCGGAGATCGCTTCCACAGAACCCTGAACGTCAGCTTTCAGCACGATGTTCAGTTCAGAAACTTCGCCTTCGCTCATGTTAGCAAACATGTTCTCCAGTTTAGATTTCTGCTGACGCGCCAGCTTAACTTCACGGAATTTGCCCTGACGATAAAGTGCAACTTCGCGCGCTTTCTTCTCATCACGAACAACAGTGGCTTCGTCACCCGCTGCCGGCACGCCGGACAGGCCAAGAATTTCTACCGGAATAGACGGGCCGGCTTCCATGACTTCACGACCGAGCTCATCGCGCATCGCACGCACGCGACCATACTCAAAGCCACACAGCACGATATCGCCTTTGTTCAGCGTACCTTCGCGAACCAGAACGGTTGCAACCGGACCACGACCTTTATCCAGGAAAGATTCGATTACGACGCCGCTTGCCATGCCTTCACGCACTGCTGACAGTTCAAGAACTTCAGCCTGCAGCAGAATAGCATTCAACAGATCGTCAATACCGGTACCCGCTTTTGCCGATACGTTAACGAACATGTTTTCGCCGCCCCACTCTTCCGGAATGATACCGTACTGGGTGAGTTCGTTTTTAACGCGATCCGGATCGGCATCAGGCTTATCAACTTTGTTGACGGCCACAACAACCGGTACACCGGCCGCTTTAGCATGCTGAATCGCTTCCACGGTTTGAGGCATCACGCCATCGTCCGCAGCAACAACCAGAATCACGATATCTGTTGCCTGAGCACCGCGGGCACGCATGGCGGTAAACGCGGCGTGGCCTGGGGTATCAAGGAAAGTTACCATGCCGTTGTCAGTTTCAACGTGGTAAGCACCGATATGCTGAGTAATGCCGCCCGCTTCGCCAGAGGCGATTTTGGTTGAGCGGATATAATCGAGCAGTGAGGTTTTACCATGGTCAACGTGGCCCATGATGGTCACGACTGGTGCACGAGATTCCTGAGAACCGGTGCTGTCGCGATCGCTCATTACTGCTTCTTCCAGCTCATTCTCGCGGCGCAGGATGGTTTTATGTCCCATCTCTTCAGCAACCAACTGAGCGGTTTCCTGATCGATAACCTGGTTGATGGTCGCCATTGCGCCCATCTTCATCATTGCTTTGATGACCTGTGAACCTTTTACCGCCATTTTATTGGCCAGTTCAGCAACGGTAATAGTCTCGCCGATGATGACGTCACGGTTAACGGCCTGAGCCGGCTTGTTGAAGCCTTGCTGCAGCGTGCTTGGCTTACGGTGTTTACCACCTTTGCCACCACGAATTGCGGCGCGTGCTTCTTCACGATCGGTTTTGGCTTCAGAATGCTTGTTGCCTTTTTTGGCAGGACGCGCAGCAGCCTTAGTGGTACGAGTACGGCTACGGCCTTCTTCTACTTCACGATCGTTTTCATCTTCAGCCTGACGGGCGTGCTGCGACGTGGTCACGTGATAGTCAGCGCTATCCTCGGTACCTTCGGTAGCAGCTTTAGATTCCCATTCAGCTGATTTCTCTTCAGCCATTTTGCGTGCCTCTTCTGCAGCACGCTTCGCATCTTCTTCGAGCTTACGACGTGCTTCTTCTTCGGCTTTGCGCTTCAGTTCAGCAGCTTCAGCCTCGCGGCGGGCTTTGTCTGACTGGGCAGCCCGGGTTACTTCGTCGGTTTGATTATTACTCAATTTCTCTTTTTCCGCTGCTTCGCGCTTCACTTCAGCTTCGCGCCTGGCTTTTTCATCCGCTTCACGTTTTGCTTTTTCGTCAGCTTCACGTTTCGCTTTCTCTTCGGCCTCACGACGAGCCTGTTCTTCCGCTTCACGCTGCGCCTGAGCTTCAGCTTCGATCTGAGCTTGCTGCTCAGATTCCGCATCGCCTTTCACATAGGTGCGCTTCTTGCGGACTTCGATTTGGACCGACTTACTTTTACCGCCGGTACCGGGAATATTCAAGGTACTGCGTGTTTTACGCTGCAATGTCAGTTTACCTGACGCGCTACTACCATGCTCACGGTTCAGGTGCGTCAGTAAGGTTTCTTTCTCTTGCTGGGTTACAGAGTCATTTTCAGACTTGCGGATCCCTGCATCAGCGAACTGCTGTACCAGGCGTTCCACCGAAGTTTGAATCTCTGCTGCCAGTGATTTTACGGTTACATCTGTCATGCTGTTCCTTCCTGTTGTTACGCGTCGTCACCGAACCAGCAGATATTGCGTGCGGCCATAATTAGCGCGCCGGCTTTCTCATCGTCCAGCCCTTCAATATCAGTCAGGTCATCAACACCTTGTTCGGCGAGGTCTTCCAGCGTGCACACACCTTTTGCCGCCAGTTTGAATGCCAGAGCGCGTTCCATGCCTTCCAGATTCAGCAGGTCTTCAGCAGGTTCCTGATTACCCAGGCTCTCTTCTTTCGCCAGCGCTAATGTGGTCAACGCATTTTTTGCGCGGTCGCGCAGTGCTTCGATGGTCTCTTCATCTAAACCATCAATCTCAAGCAGTTCGTTGATCGGCACATAGGCCAGCTCTTCCAGTGAGGAGAAGCCTTCTTCAACCAGCACGGTGGCGAACTCTTCGTCGACATCAAGGTATCTGGTGAAGGCATCAATGGCTGCGTGTGCTTCAGCCTGATGTTTCGCCTGCAAATCATCGACGGTCATAACGTTCAGCTCCCAGCCGCTAAGCTGCGAGGCGAGACGTACGTTTTGCCCATTACGGCCAATGGCCTGAGCAAGGTTGCCTGCTTCGACGGCGATATCCATTGTATGGTTATCTTCGTCTACCACAATTGAGGCAACGTCAGCAGGCGCCATTGCATTGATTACAAACTGCGCAGGATTATCATCCCACAGCACGATATCAATGCGTTCGCCGCCCAGCTCGCTGGATACCGCCTGAACACGCGCACCGCGCATACCCACGCAGGCGCCAACTGGATCAATACGCTTATCGTTGGTTTTCACCGCGATTTTAGCGCGTGAGCCCGGATCGCGAGCGGCTGCTTTAATCTCAATAACTTCTTCGCCAATTTCTGGCACTTCAATACGAAACAGCTCAATAAGCATTTCTGGCTTAGAGCGGCTGACAAACAGCTGCGCGCCACGCGCTTCCGGACGAACGGCATAAAGCACGCCGCGAATACGGTCGCCTGGGCGGAAGTTTTCACGCGGCAGCATATCTTCACGCAGAATAACCGCTTCGGCATTACTGCCTAAATCAAGACTGATATTGTCACGGTTAACTTTTTTAACAACGCCGGTAATAATCTCGCCTTCGTGCTCACGGAACTGATCGACCACCATGGCGCGTTCGGCTTCACGTACTTTTTGTACGATAACCTGTTTCGCGGTCTGCGTAGTGATACGGTCAAACGTTACCGATTCAATCTGATCTTCAACGTAATCGTCAAGATTCAGTGATTCATCTTCGTAACGCGCTGCTTCCAGCGTGATTTCACGGGTTGGCTGCGTCACTTCATTAACGATCACCCAACGACGGAACGTATCAAAATCGCCGCTCTTGCGGTCGATGCTGACGCGGACTTCAATTTCCTGCTCGTATTTTTTCTTGGTCGCTGTGGCCAGAGCGCTCTCGAGCGCCTCGAAGATTTTCTCACGTGGCAGGGACTTTTCGTTAGAAACGGCTTCTACGACAGCTAAGATCTCTTTGTTCATCCTGGTTAGCCTCAATCCGAACTTTTAAAAGTGGGGGACCAGGTTCGCTTTCTGAATGTTGCTCAGTGCGAACACTTCATCATTACCCTCGACGGTCACCGTGATCATTTCACCTTCGACAGATTTAATGATGCCCTGCCATTTACGGCGGTTCTGCACGGCCATGCGCAATACCAGACTGACTTCTTCGCCCAGGAAGCGCGTATAATGCTCGGCGGAAAAGAGTGGACGTTCCAGTCCAGGTGAGGAAACTTCAAGGTTGTAAGCAACGGTGATGGGATCTTCAACATCCATAATGGCGCTTACCTGATGGCTGACGTCTGCGCAGTCATCGACATTGATGCCGTTTTCGCTATCAATGTAAATACGCAATGTGGATGTGCGACCACGCACGAACTCAATACCTACCAATTCGTAGCCAAGCGCTTCAACCGGTGCTGAGATCAACGCTGTCAATTTCTGCTCTAATGTGGACAAGGCCACCCCCAAGACATAAAAAAAGGGCTTATAGCCCAGTGTTACGATTCCCTGATAACAAAAAACCCCGAAAATTCGGGGCTTTATGCGACTGGACCCTGTATGCCGCAATAGCGGCTCGGCACACCATCCATCAGAATTTTTTTCAAAATCCGCTGATATTGCGTCCGAAGATACACACAGTATATTTGAAAAAGAACTCTAAGGGAAAGTGGTTGCGGGGGCCGGATTTGAACCGACGACCTTCGGGTTATGAGCCCGACGAGCTACCAGGCTGCTCCACCCCGCGTCCGAAAACGTGGCGAATATTACGCCGAACATGCATAAAATGCAAGTAATACTGAGATTTGGTACCGAGGACGGGACTTGAACCCGTAAGCCCAATCGGGCACTACCACCTCAAGGTAGCGTGTCTACCAATTCCACCACCTCGGCACTTCTTTACAGACGACGACTCCACTTTCTGTCGCGTCGAATTGCGCTGACGACCTTACTGCTTACTGCGGGATATCACTGCTCGGCGTTGCCGGTTTGGCTGGCTGCGTCTGTTGAGACTGAGCCGGCGCCGTCAGATTTTCCCACTCACTTCCTTTAGCGCTTTTATTGGTGTTCAGGTTACCCAGAATCAAGCTAATGATGAAGAACAGTGCTGCTAAAATGCCGGTCATACGGGTCATGAAATTACCTGAGCCGTTTGAACCAAACAGTGTTGCAGATGCGCCTGCACCAAATGATGCTCCCATATCAGCGCCTTTGCCTTGTTGCAGCATGATCAGACCAACGAGGCCGAGGGCTACAATAAGGAAAACTACTAAAAGAGCTTCGTACATAATTAACCTGTTTCCTTGCGCGATAACTGCACATCAAAAGCTTCACACTAAACGATGGGAAATCTCGTCATCACCCATCTGAAGCGGGTGTGAATACTAACCAAAGGTGCTCACCTTCGCAAGTGCAATTTCAATCGCGCATGCTGATTGCAGAAAAAAACGCCATCCTGATGATTTAAGCGGCAAAACGCCGCTTTTTACCAAGAGTTAAGCAATAACTCATCCAGCCATCATGTTGGATCATCCTCACGCATACTGACCGCAGTAGCAGCGATGATTCCGTAGCGCAAACACTCTGGCAAAGCAGAGAATACCGCACGTCAAGCGGGCGGTATTTCATTGAGCTTTAGGTCGCACTTATACGGCTTTAACCGCATCGGCAATGCGATTGGCCAGCGCGGTAACCTGTTGCTCGTTTTCACCTTCAACCATCACGCGGATGAGCGGCTCAGTGCCCGATTTGCGCAGCAATACGCGCCCTCTTCCCGCCAGTTCTTTCTCAACTTCTGCGGTAACGGCTTTAACTGATGCTTCTTCCAGCGGGTCGCTTTCGCCCGAGAAACGCACGTTGACCAGAATCTGCGGCAACAATTTCATGCCGCTGCAAAGATCGTGCAGGCTCATATGATTGCGCACAATGGCAGTGAGCACTTGCAGGCCAGCCACGATGCCGTCACCGGTGGTGGTTTTGTCCAGCAAAATGACGTGCCCGGAGTTTTCCGCACCCAGACGCCAGCCTTTCTCCTGCATTTTCTCCAGCACATAGCGATCGCCAACTTTTGCACGAGCAAATGGAATGCCGAGCTGCTTTAACGCCAACTCCAGGCCCATATTGCTCATCAATGTGCCAACCACGCCGCCACGCAGTTGCCCCTGACGCAGGCCTTCACGCGCGATAATGTAGAGAATCTGGTCGCCGTCTACTTTCTCGCCAAGGTGATCAACCATCATGATGCGATCACCGTCGCCATCGTAGGCCAGGCCCAAATCGGCCTTTTCAGCGACAACGCGTTCTTGCAACATCCGTAAGTCTGTGGCACCGCACTCTTTGTTGATATTCATGCCGTCTGGCTGAGTGGCAATGGAAATCACCGTGGCGCCCAGCTCACGCAACACATTCGGAGCAATATGGTAGGTCGCACCGTTAGCACAATCCACTACGATTTTCAGACCGTTAAGGTTCAGTTCGCTGGGAAAAGTGCCTTTACAAAATTCGATATAACGGCCCGCTGCGTCCACAATACGGCTGGCGCGTCCCAACTCGGCTGATTCGACGCAGGTCAGCGGCTTTTCCATCTCCAGCTCAATCGCTTCTTCCACATCATCGGGCAGCTTGGTGCCTTCAGCAGAGAAGAACTTAATACCGTTATCATCAAACGGATTATGCGATGCCGAGATGACGATGCCCGCTTCAGCACGGAATGTACGGGTTAGATAAGCAATGGCCGGCGTTGGCATTGGGCCGGTAAACGCCGCCGAAAGACCTGCTGCTGCCAAACCGGCTTCCAGCGCGGACTCCAGCATATAGCCTGAAATACGCGTATCTTTGCCAATGATGATTTTTTTGGAGCCATGCCGTGCCAGCACTTTACCGGCCGCCCAGCCCAGCTTCAGAACGAAATCTGGCGTAATGGGCATTTCGCCTACTTTGCCGCGAATGCCATCGGTGCCGAAATATTTACGATTGCTCATGCCTGTTGTCCCTCTGCTCTCCGTGTCGCTTCGACGACTCTCATCGCCTCTACGGTTTCTTTTACATCATGAACGCGAACGATCTGCGCGCCCTGCATCGCGGCGATGACCGCACACGTCAGGCTACCTGTTAAACGCTGTGAAGGGCCGACATTCAGCAGCTGCCCGATCATCGATTTGCGCGACATGCCGACCAATAGCGGCAGTTCAAAGTGATGAAAATGGCCTAGCTGTGCCAGTAGCTGATAATTGTGGCTGAGATTTTTACCGAAACCGAAGCCGGGGTCGAGCAACAAGTTGCTCTTTTTAATGCCGGCTGTTTCGCATCTGGCGAGTTGAGCAGTAAACCAGCTATCGACTTCGGCTATCACATTTTGATATTGCGGTGCCTGCTGCATCGTTTGCGGGTCACCCTGCATATGCATTAAACAAACCGGCAAACCCGTTGCCGCTGCGGCTTCCAGCGCACCGGCTTCACTCAGTGAACGAATGTCATTGATAATGTGCGCGCCGGCCTGTGCAGCGGCGGTGATGACTTCGGGTTTTGACGTATCCACCGAAATCCATACCTCAAATCGTTGTGCGATCGCTTCGATCACCGGTATGACACGGTCAAGCTCTTCCTGCACGCTCACCGTATTAGCGCCTGGCCGCGTTGATTCGCCACCGACATCAATAATCGTTGCGCCTGCATTAACCATCTCGTTAACGTGCGTTAGCGCAGCAACCAGCGTGTTGTGTTGGCCACCATCAGAGAATGAATCAGGCGTCACATTGAGAATGCCCATCACATGGGGAAAGGATAAATCGAGATGGGAATCGCGTGCAAACAGCTTCATTTGCGTCTTCTCCTTGCGGCAACCGTTGAAAAAAGAATGAAAAAAACCCCGGACCAGCCGGGGTTTCATGATAACAAATCAGCAAGGGCTATTTGTTATATTGTTCAGACATCGTGTTGCCTGGGTTTGGCGTACGCGGGTCATCAACAGGGCGCGGCGCTTTCGGCGTGCCGTTGTTATCTGAATTACCGCTGGCACCCGGATCTTCCCAGCCTGCTGGCGGACGCACTTCGCGACGTGCCATCAGATCGTCAATTTGCGGTGCATCGATGGTTTCATACTTCATCAACGCATCTTTCATTGAGTGCAGGATATCCATATTCTCGTTGAGAATCTGGCGTGCACGCTGGTAGTTAGTTTCGATAAGGGATTTCACTTCCTGATCGATAATGCGAGCCGTTTCATCAGACATATGCTTGGCTTTTGCTACAGAACGACCGAGGAACACTTCGCCCTCTTCTTCTGCATACAGCAGCGGCCCAAGCTTCTCGGAGAAGCCCCACTGCGTCACCATGTTACGCGCCAGGTTTGTCGCCACTTTAATATCGTTGGACGCACCGGTCGATACACGTTCCACGCCGTAGATAATCTCTTCAGCCAGACGACCGCCATACAGGGTAGAAATCTGGCTTTCCAGCTTCTGACGGCTGGCGCTGATCGCGTCGCCTTCAGGCAGGAAGAAGGTCACACCCAGCGCACGGCCACGAGGAATAATCGTGACTTTATGTACCGGATCATGCTCTGGCACCAGGCGACCAATAATGGCGTGTCCTGCTTCGTGGTAAGCCGTTGACTCTTTTTGCGCTTCCGTCATCACCATTGACCGGCGCTCAGCACCCATCATGATTTTGTCTTTCGCTTTTTCGAACTCAACCATTGATACCACACGACGATTACCGCGAGCGGCAAACAGTGCAGCTTCGTTGACCAGGTTCGCAAGGTCAGCACCGGAGAAACCAGGCGTGCCACGTGCAATGATTGCTGCATCGATGTCGGTTGACAGCGGTACGCGACGCATATGCACTTTCAGAATCTGTTCGCGGCCACGGACATCTGGCAAGCCAACAACAACCTGACGGTCAAAACGGCCTGGACGCAGCAGCGCAGGATCCAGTACATCAGGACGGTTAGTGGCTGCAATAACGATAATGCCTTCATTGCCTTCGAAGCCATCCATCTCAACCAGCATCTGGTTCAGCGTCTGCTCACGCTCATCGTGACCACCGCCTAAACCGGCACCACGTTGACGACCGACCGCGTCGATCTCATCAATAAAGATGATACAAGGCGCGGCTTTCTTAGCCTGTTCAAACATGTCACGCACACGTGATGCGCCAACACCGACAAACATTTCAACGAAGTCAGAACCAGAAATGGTGAAGAATGGCACTTTCGCTTCGCCAGCAATCGCTTTAGCCAGCAAGGTCTTACCGGTTCCCGGTGGGCCAACCATCAGCACGCCTTTAGGAATCTTACCGCCCAGCTTCTGGAAACGGCTCGGCTCGCGCAGATATTCTACCAGTTCGCTAACTTCTTCCTTGGCCTCATCACAACCGGCAACATCGGAAAACGTGGTTTTAATCTGATCTTCCGTCAGCATGCGGGCTTTGCTTTTACCAAAGGACATTGCGCCTTTGCCGCCGCCGCCCTGCATTTGCCGCATGAAGAAGATCCAGACGCCGATTAACAGCAGCATCGGGAACCACGAAATAAAGATAGAAGCCAGCAAACTTGGCTCTTCCGGTGGCTCGCCAACAACCTTGACGTTTTTAGTCAGCAGGTTATCAAGCAGCTTTGGATCGTTTACCGGAATGTAAGTCGTATATTTGTTACTGTCTTTTTTGGTTACGTTAATCTCACGCCCGTTAATACGTGCCTCGCGGACCTGATCCTGGTTCACTTCCGACAGGAAGGTTGAGTAGTCAACCCTACGGCCATTCGACTCGCTGGGCCCAAAGCTCTGGAAGACAGACATCAGCACGACTGCGATGACTAACCAGAGAATCAGGTTTTTCGCCATGTCACTCAAGGGATTAACCTCTTATTACAACTGTGTTAACAGACAGCGTAGGGCACGCTATATCCTTTGTCGCTAAAATCGCCTGAAAAAGGCAATGATTTCAGCTTATGGCTATGGTTTGCGCCCTGTCGCTACAATATACACTTCACGCGATCTGGAGCGCGAAGCGTCCGGCTTACGAATTTTCACTTTCGTAAACAGGGAGCGAATTTCCCGCAGGTATTCATCGAAGCCATCTCCCTGAAACACTTTCACTACAAAACTCCCACCCGGCGCCAGTACATCTCGACACATCTCGAGCGCCAGTTCAACCAAATACATCGATCGTGGAATATCTACGGCAGGTGTGCCGCTCATATTAGGTGCCATATCTGACATGACAACCTGAACTTTTGACTCCCCTACTCGCTCCAGTAAAGCAGCAAGTACGGCTTCGTCGCGGAAATCACCCTGAAGGAAATCAACACCAACGATAGGATCCATAGGCAGAAGATCGAGGGCAATGATGCGCCCTTTGTTGCCGATTTGGGTCACCACATACTGTGACCAGCCACCCGGCGCCGCGCCTAAATCGACGACGGTCATGTTGGGCTTGAAAATCTTGTCGCCCTGCTGGATTTCATCAAGTTTAAACCAGGCGCGTGACCGCAACCCTTTTTTCTGTGCCTGTAGCACATATTTATCGCTAAAGTGTTCCTGCAGCCAGCGGCTTGAGCTGGCCGAACGCTTTTTACCCGTCATACTTTTTCCAACTATTCTTCATCGATGCGATAAATAACCGCACAAATCGGCACGCCGATTTGGTGATATACCAGAGATGGCGGTAGAATGAACCGTTTTCAATCCCAAAGTAAGTAAAAAATACGATGAATCTGAGTACCAAACAAAAACAGCACCTGAAAGGTCTTGCCCATCCACTGAAACCTGTCGTGATGCTGGGTAACAATGGCCTGACCGAAGGTGTGCTGGCCGAAATCGAACAGGCGCTTGAACACCACGAGCTGATCAAAGTGAAAATTGCCACTGAAGATCGCGAAACCAAAAATCTGGTTGTCGAGGCTATCGTGCGCGAAACACGCGCCAGTAACGTTCAGGTCATTGGCAAAACGCTGGTGCTGTTCCGCCCTTCTAAAGAGAGCAAAATTTCTCTACCGCGTTAAGCGCGAGAGAAAGTGACACGCTCCAGCCAGGGATAAAAGGCCGCACCGCGGCCTTTTTCCTTTCTTTACAATGCATCGCGCTTATCAGCGTAACAGAAGTGCTTAGAGATACTCTACCTTCAGAATCTCATACTCGACGTCGCCACCCGGTGTTTTGACCACGGTCACATCATCCACTTCTTTACCAATCAGTCCGCGCGCCATCGGTGAGTTCACCGAAATCAGATTTTGCTTAAAGTCTGCTTCATCGTCGCCGACGATGCGATAGGTCGATTCTTCATCGGTATCGACATTCAGCACGCTAACGGTTGACCCAAAAATGACTCGCCCGTTGGCACTCATTTTCGTAACATCAATAACCTGCGCATTAGAGAGTTTTGCTTCAATCTCCTGAATGCGGCCTTCACAGAATCCCTGCTCTTCACGCGCAGCATGGTATTCCGCATTCTCTTTCAAATCGCCATGCTCACGCGCATCCGCAATTGAGGCAATAATTCGGGGGCGCTTAACGGTTTTCAGCTCTTCAAGCTCTTCACGCAGCTTTTCTGCGCCCCTTAACGTCATCGGAATTTGGTTCATCTTGATACCCTCGTTGTCGTTCCTGTTTATACCAGGTGTCCATCCTGACAGCTGAACGCAAAAGTCACCTTCTGCAGCGCCTACACAGGTTTTGCAAACAAAAGTATCCTGACCCGGAAAAGTTTCCAGGCCAGGAAATGGTTTTGCATTTTGATACGTATTTTAACCCAGAGTTCAGCCTGGGTCATCGTTTACTTTCCACCTCAATGCACCGTAGTATGGTCGCCTTCTTCCGTCAGTTACCGCGAGATTATGCGATTTTCACGACTTGTTACCGGATTAACCTGCGCATTTATGCTGCAAGCCCAGGCAGCTCCCATTGAGGATTACATGCAGTATTTGCCTGATGGCGCGAACCTCGCACTGATGGTACAAAAAGTAGGCGCATCGGCACCGATTATCGATTACCACAGCAAACAGATGGCCCTGCCCGCCAGCACCATGAAAGTGGTGACCGCGCTGGCCGCACTGCTTGAGCTGGGTCCCGATTTTCGTTTTCAGACGACGCTGGAAACGCATGGCTCACTTTCTGACGGCACCTTAAACGGCGATCTAATCGCGCGCTTTGGCGGTGACCCAACGCTCGGCCGTCAGGACACCCGCAATATGGTGGCGCAGCTTAAAAAGCAGGGCATCACGCATATCAAAGGTAACCTGGTGATCGATACCTCGGTCTTTGCCAGCCACGATGAAGCCCCCGGCTGGCCATGGAACGATTTGACCCAATGTTTTAGCGCGCCCCCCGCCGCGGCAATTATAGACAAAAACTGCTTTTCCGTGTCGCTCTACAGTTCGCCCACCGCTGGCGAAAATGCCTTTATCCGCGTTGCCGATTACTATCCGGTAACCATGTTCAGCCAGGTGAAAACGCTGGGTAAGAACTCTGGTGAAGCGCAGTACTGTGAACTTGATGTGGTGCCGGGCGAACTGAACCGCTACACGCTCACTGGCTGTATGCGCCAGCGTGCTGAACCGCTGCCGCTGGCCTTCGCTATTCAGGATGGTGCAGCCTGGTCAGGCGCGATTCTTAAAGCCCAATTGCGCGCTGCCGATATCGACATCAGCGGTCACGTGGTGCGTCAGGCGCGTGAAACCCCTGCCGGTACCGTGCTGGCACAAAAACAGTCAGCGCCGTTGCATGATCTGTTAAAAACCATGTTGAAAAAGTCAGACAACATGATCGCCGACACCGTTTTCCGCACCATTGGCCATCACTATTTTAACGTGCCCGGTACCTGGCGTGCGGGATCGGATGCGGTGCGCCGGATTTTGCAGGCCAAAGCGGGCGTTGATATGGGCAACAGCATTCAGGTTGATGGCTCAGGGCTGTCACGTCACGATTTGATCGCGCCTGATACCATGATGCAGGTGTTGCAGTACATTGCGAAAAATGATCAGACGCTCAACTATATTTCGATGCTGCCGTTAGCGGGCTACGATGGCACGTTGCGTTATCGCGGTGGTCTGCACGAAGCGGGAGTGGATGGCAAAGTGTCGGCGAAAACCGGCTCGTTGCAGGGCGTTTATAACCTGGCGGGTTTTATCACCACCGCCAGCGGTCAGCGCGTGGCCTTTGTGCAGTTCCTGTCAGGTTATGCCGTGCCGCCAGAAGATCAGCGTATTCGCAGAGTGCCGCTGGTGCGATTTGAAAGCCGTCTCTACAAAGATATCTACAGTAATAACTGAGGCTGAGTGCATTAGCCACAGGATAAACAGGGCGGCGCAATGCCGCCCTGTTCGATCAGAAGTGCGTATTGACGCTAACGTAGTAAGTGCGGCCTGATTCGTTGTAGGTGTTGGCACCCGCGCCATACATCCAGGCGTTGGTCGCCGAGTTGCCGGTGGTCTGCGCGTTGCCTTCACGATAATGCCGCTTATCAAACAGATTATCGACGCCCAGCGTCACGCTGGCATACTTATTAACATCATACGTGCCGCTCAGGCCGACGATAGAGTACGGGCTCACCTCATCTTTCTCACTGCCGGTAACCGCATCACCTTTGTAGTTATACTTCTTCGGCGTTTGCGTGCCGTACCAGGTAAGGGTTGATTGCAGGGAAAGATCCGGCATAGCCTGCCAGCTTAGCGTTGAGTTGAGGGTATATTCCGGAATAATCGACAGGCGATCGCCGGTCTCTTTGTTTTTACTCTGCAGCATATAAGTGATGTTGTTGTTCCAGCTGATGCTGTCGCTGACCGGCAAATTCAGCGTACCTTCCAGGCCTTCAACCACCGCTTTAGGGACATTTTCCCATTTATAAACATCAGCTGCGCCGCCTGAGGAAACGCCATCCGGCGTGTAGCCCGCCTCAATTTTGTCGCGATAGTCGTTGCGGAACCAGGTGACGCCCGCCTGATAACCGTCGCGTTTCCATTCCAGCCCGACTTCTTTATTGATGCTGGTTTCAGCTTTCAGATCGTCGTTACCCATCAGATAACAGGCACCCGCGCTGTCGGCGCAGCCCTGGCCGCGACTGTAAAGCAGATAGTTGGGGTTGGTTTGATAGAGGCCTGGCGCTTTATAAGCCCGCGCAATGCCCAGTTTCAGCGTGACATCATCGCCCAGCCCCTGCGACAGGTTCAGCGACGGGCTCCAGTTATTGCCAACAATCGAGTGGTGATCGAAGCGCAGTCCCGGCACCAGCATGGTGCTGTCGGTGAGCTCAATATTGTCTTCCGCGAACAGCGAGAAAATTTCCGCCTGTGAATAAGGGCTGCGATCAGTGCCGGAAATCCCGTCCACCGCGCCGCTCATAAAGGTTTGCGTGTTGGATGACGCATCCTTCATCTTCTGCTGATTCCACTCGGTGCCGAAGGTGGCGGTTTGATTCACGCCCAGCTCGAAAGGTACGCTGATTTCACTGTGCAACAGCACATCGTTTAGCTCAATGGTGGAGAAGTCGCTGTTGGCGAAGATCCCTTCTGTTCCACCAGCCAGCCCTTCATTCATACGCGAGTTACGTGTGTTCTCATACTGAGCGTAACTGCGGGTGCTGATGCCATTATCCCAGGCGCCGGTCCAGGTCAGCGCAAAGTTCTGGCGATAGAGCCGATTGGTTTCATCGCCGTACTTGCTCTGCACCAGCGCGCTGGTATTGGTGTTTTGCGTATCGCCAGCATAGAGGTTACCCTGGCGGCTGTAGCCCGCCTCGAACTCCAGCGCCTGCATCGGAGCAAAAGCCCAGCGCAGCAGCGCATTAATGTCTTTATTAACTACGCCTTCGCGCCCGGCGGGTACCGTGCTGGCGTAGCTGCCGGTCCGCAACGACTGATGACCTTCATTGATAAACTGCGCATCGGCCTGGGTTTTTGCCAGGCCGCCATATAGCCGGAAGCTGACATCATCGCCGAGCGGGCCTGAAAGGCTGAAGTTAGTGCGTTTGGTGGCACCCTCTTCATCATGTTGCGGCGCGTTGTAATAGGTGTTCCAGGATCCATGCCAGTCGTTGGTGTCTTTTTTGGTGATGATATTGACCACGCCGCCCGCGGCACCGTTACCATAGCGCGCGGCGGCCGGTCCACGAATCACCTCAATGTGGTCAATCATCTCCGGCGGCACCCAGCTGCTGTCACCGCGGGTATCACGCTCGCCGCGCCAGCCAAGTCGCACCGAGTTTCGGCTGCTTACCGGCAGGCCGTCCACCATGATCAGTGTGTTTTCCGGGCCCATGCCGCGAATATCGATCTGCCGGTTATTACCCCGCTGGCCGCTGGTGGAGTTGCCGGTCAGGTTAACGCCCGGCATGGTACGGATAATCTCGGAGACGTCGCGCGCCGGGGGCCGCTTCCTGATCTCCTCAGCGGTGATAGTCGAAACGCCAGGCGCCTGCATATTCTGCTGGGCCGCGGTGACCACCAGCGTGCCATTTTCAGCATCCGTTTGATCGGTAGTCGTACTGCCTTCGGCCGCATGCGCGCCACCGATAAGCCCCAGTTCAAGCAAAACAGCAAAAGAGAGTCGGGAGAGTTTTTTCATTATGTTATTCCTGAGCAACCTGCATCGGAGAAGGGACGCGGTAACACGATGATGTCGTTTGATAATCCTGCCCGGGAGTGCTTTTCCGCGGTCGTCAGCCAACGCTGAAAACACCGACACGCCACTGCGGATAATGCGGAAAAAAGCCGCGCCTGAACGGGCGGAAACACCCTATTGCAAATGCAAATAATTATCAATAGTATTATTCATTACATTATCGCGGGCCGCTTACGCGGAAGAAATGACACACGCTGTATGACGTTATTAAGCAATGAGACCGGCAGTGAAAGCTGGTGGCAGGCGCAAAAACAGGCGGGTATTCCGCGAATTGAACCGGCAGACGATCGCCATTTTCGCGTCACGTTCTTCTGGCGCGACGCCGACGGTAGTGAAGCAACCTCTCCTCTGCGCCGCGTCTGGCTGAATATTACCGGCGTCACCGATCATCATCAGCGTGCTGTTCCACGCTCACTGCAGCGCGTAACCGGCACCGACGTCTGGCTGGGAAGCTATCTCCTCCCAGCAACCTGGCGTGGCAGTTACAGCCTGATTCCCGATCGCCAGGCGCGCGATTTTAACGGCGAGCCGGACATGATGACGCTGCGTGCCTGGTGGCGTGACTTGCTTCCTGCCGCCCAGGTCGATTCGTTAAATCCGCTACGCAGCTGGTGCGGCGGACGCGGCAATGGCGTGTCACCGTTGCATATGCCGCTCGCGCCCGATCAGCAACTCTGGGAGGCGGTAGATCGGGGCGAGGAAATGCACATCGCGCCGCCGCATGACTGGCAGAGTGCGCGTTTGGACAATCGTCGCCGTATCTGGATCATCGAGACCGGCGCACCGCACGCCGATCGCCCCCTGGCTATCCTGCTGGATGGGCAGTTCTGGGCAACAAAGATGCCCATCGCCGGCCCCTTGCATACGCTGACGCAACGCGGCGACCTGCCGCCCGCGGTTTACATTCTGATTGACGTCATTGATACCGCTCACCGCAGCGCCGAGCTGCCCTGCAATGCCGATTTCTGGCTGGCGGTTCAACAGGAACTGCTGCCGCAGGTGCAGACCACGATTCCCTTTACCGTCGATCCACACCAAACGCTGGTGGCGGGCCAGAGCTTTGGCGGCCTGTCGGCGGTGTATGCGGCGCTGCACTGGCCACAGCGTTTCGGCGCGGCAATCAGCCAGTCGGGATCGTTCTGGTGGCCCGATCGGGCGCTTAATGCGGCGGATCAACAGCCTGGCTGGCTCAACGGTCAGATCGCCGCCGGTTTGGGGCAAGGTCAGGCACAACGTTTCTTTATTGAGGCAGGTAGCCGGGAACCTCTGGTGCTCACCGCCAACCACGATCTTCATCATCGGCTGACCGATGCCGGACATCAGGTCAACTATCGCCTGGTTGAAGGCGGCCACGATGCGCTGTGCTGGCGCGGTGGCTTACTCGATGGGCTAACGTCGCTGTGGCAACGGTGCTAACCGTCACACCAACGGGTTTTATTGCAGGAGAATGACATGGAACATCTCAACCCTTTTGACGATGCGCAGCTGGAATGCCAGGTGCTGAGTAACGCACGACGGCAATATAGCCTGTGGCCCGCTGGCTATCCGCTGCCTGCGGGCTGGCAGCCGGTATTTGGACCACAACCGCGCGCCGCCTGCGACAGCTGGCTGGCTCAACACTGGCAGGAGCCTACGCAAATCGGGGGGCATCATCATGTCTGAAACATTAACGCCACAACACAGCGTGCAGCTGGCACCGATGCCGCTGGTTGCTGCCCAGCCCGGTATCTGGATGGCCGATCAGCTCTCTGCGCAACATAACGCCTTTGCTGTCGCTCATTACGTCGAACTGAATGGTCCTCTCGATCTGTCGTACCTGTCACAAGCGATCGTGCTCGGCATGCAGGAAGCAGATACGCTGAACATGGCATTTGGCGAGCAGGATGGCGTGCCCGTGCAGTGGCCGCAGCCGCAATCGTTCAGCGCCCCGGCGATGCACGATTTGCGTCAGCACGCCGATCCGGTTGCCGCCGCGCGCCAGCTGATGCAGCAGGATATGGCTGGCGATTTGCGTGTGCTGAGCGGTGCGCCGCTCTGGCATCATCAGATTCTGCGCGTTGGCGAGCAGCGCTGGTTCTGGTATCAACGCTTTCATCATCTGGTGGTTGACGGCTTTAGCTTTACCGCCCTGACCCGCCGCATTGCGGCGATCTACAGCGCGTTATGCCAGCAACGGCCGCCCGAGCCGACGCCGTTTATTCCTTTCCGTGAGGTAGTGGAAGAGTATCAGCGCTATCAGGCATCCGCCGCATGGCAGCGTGACCAGGCGTTCTGGCAGCAGCAGGGCGCGCTTCTGCCGCCGCCTGCGTCCATTTCCCTGAAGCCGCTAAGCGGCGAAACCGCCAGCACCGCTATCCTGCGCGAAACGATCGCGCTTCCGCGTGATGCCTTCAGCGCACTGGTGGCAGAAGGTCAGCAACAGCACCTCAGCGCCGCAGATATGGCGATTGGTCTGGTGGCGTTGTGGCTGGCGCGTCTCAGTGGACAAAACGATTTTTCAGCGGGCTTCATCTTTATGCGCCGCATCGGATCGGCGGCGCTCTGCGCGACCGGACCGGTGATTAACGTCTTGCCGCTGGCCGTGCAGCTTGATGACAGCCAGCCGTTGAGCGCTTTTGCCGCCTCGCTGGCAAGCCGTCTGAAAAAGCTGCGTCGTCATCAGCGCTATGACGCCGAACAGGTGCAGCGCGATCTCGGTCGTATTGGCGACGGTGAGCCGCTTTATGGCCCGGTGATCAACCTGAAGATGTTTGATTATCGCCTTGATTTTGCAGGTATTGAGGGCATCACCCATCAGCTGGCTTCCGGGCCGGTGCGCGATCTGGAAATTGCGATCTATCTCAGCGAACAGGGTGATATCTCGCTGGAGCTGTTGGCCAACGCCGCGCGTTATGACCGCGCCACGCTGCAGCAGCACGCGCGCCGGCTGCCGCTGATGCTGCATCAACTGGCAGCCCAGCCCACGCTGAGCTGCGCGGCAGTCGATCTGTTGATGCCGGAAGAACAGCAGCGTATTGACGACATCAACCACACCGCGCAGCCGCTGCCCGCTGAAACGCTGGCCAGCCTGCTGGCACAACAGGCCGCGCGCACGCCACAGGCGCCTGCGCTGGCGGATGCGCGGCACCGGCTAACCTATCAACAAAATCATCAGCAGGTGATCGCTCTGGCGCAACAGCTGCTGGCAGCGGGCGTGACACGCGGTGACATTGTTGCCGTTGCCCTGCCCCGATCGGTGTTCCTGTCGCTGGCCCTGCAGGCGATCGTCAGCGTGGGTGCCGTCTGGCTACCGCTTGATACCGGTTATCCCGACGATCGCCTGGCGTTGATGCTTGAGGATGCTGCGCCGCGCCTGTTGCTTACCGACAGCGCGCTGGCCCAGCGTTTTGCTGTGCTGGCTGCGGTGGATCAACTGCATTATCAGGCGCTGCTGCCGGTGGTCGAGGCGAGTCCGTTGCCGATGCCAACGCCGCAAGATGCCGCCTATGTGATCTATACCTCTGGCTCAACCGGCCGCCCTAAAGGCGTGGTGGTAGGCCATGAAGCGATCGTCAATCGTCTGCTCTGGATGCAGGATCGTTATCCGCTGAACGCCACCGATGTGGTGCTGCAAAAAACACCTGGCAGTTTCGACGTGTCGGTGTGGGAATTTTTCTGGCCGCTGCTGGTGGGCGCGCAGTTGGTGATGGCACCGCCGGAAGCGCATCGCGATCCTGAGGCGTTGCAACAGCTGTTCAGCCAGCATCGGGTCACCACCACACACTTTGTGCCGTCGATGCTGGCCGCATTTATGGCGTCGCTGACCGATGATGAAGCGGTGGCGCGCTGCGCCAGCCTGCGCCAGGTTTTCTGCAGCGGTGAAGCCTTGCCCACCGCGCTGTGCCGACAATGGGAACAGCTTACCGCCGTGCCGCTGCATAATCTGTATGGACCAACGGAAGCCGCGGTGGATGTTAGCTGGTATCCGGCATTTGGCCCTGAGCTGGCGGCGGTGACCGGTGCCAGCGTACCGATCGGTTTTCCGGTGTGGAATACTGGATTGCGCATTCTTAATTCACGCTTGCAGCCGGTACCGCCGGGCATCGCGGGCGATCTCTATCTCACCGGCATCCAGCTGGCGCAGGGTTATCTGGCGCGTCCCGATCTCACCGCCAGCCGCTTTGTGGCCGATCCTTTCCAGCCGGGCGAGCGCATGTATCGCACCGGCGACGTGGCCCGCTGGCTGCCTGATGGCGCGGTGGAATACCTTGGACGCAGCGATGATCAGCTCAAAATTCGTGGTCAGCGCATTGAGCTCAATGAGATCGATCATGCGCTGTGCTCCCTGCCTGGCATTGAACAGGCGGTTACGCACGCCTGCATACTGGGCCAGCAGGATGCCGCTCAGGGCGATGCCCGCCAGTTAGTGAGCTATGTGATTGCCCGCGATCCTGTCGACGGCGATGCACTGCGCCAGCAGCTAGCCACACTGCTACCGGCGCATATGGTGCCAGTCGCCATCGTTCAGCTGGCGGAATTTCCGCTGAGCGTTAACGGCAAGCTGAACCGCACCGCGCTGCCGCTGCCTACTCAACAGGCTGCCCATGCCAGCCGTGCGCCACTGCCTGGCATCGAACAGCAGATCGCTGCGGCATTCTGCCAGCTACTGGGCTGCGAGAGCGTTAGCGCCGACGACGATTTCTTTGCCCTCGGCGGCCATTCACTGCTGGCGATGCGGCTGGCCGCGGGCCTGCGTAAAATCCTGAACCGTCCGGTCAGCGTTGGCCAGATCATGATCGCATCAACGGTGGCCAAACTGGCCCGGCAGCTAACAGAAAATGCAGAAGAGGCGGTAGCGGCTGGCTTCGACGCGGTGCTGCCGCTCCGTGAAAGCACCGGCCCACGGCTGTTCTGCTTCCATCCGGCATCCGGCTTTGCCTGGCAGTTCAGCGTGCTGCAGCGCTATATCGATCCACGCTGGTCGCTGACCGGCATTCAGTCGCCGCATCCGCATGGGCCTTTGCAACACAGCGCACACCTTGATGCGGTATGCGATGCGCATCTGGCGACCGTGCGCCGCGTGCAGCCGCAGGGGCCTTACTACTTCATCGGCTATTCGCTCGGCGGTACGCTGGCGCAGGGCATCGCGGCGCGTTTACAGGCGCTCGGCGAAGAGGTGGCGTTCCTCGGCCTGCTCGATACCTGGCCGCCGGAAACGCAGAACTGGGATGAGCGACGCGGTGAGAACGTACTGGATCAGGCGGTACTGGATGAGGTTAATCGTGAGCGTGAGCAGTTTCTTGCTGCACAGCGTAATGCCGCAGGCGAGGA
This sequence comes from Duffyella sp. Ts4, assembly GCF_051851875.1. NCBI lineage: Bacteria > Pseudomonadati > Pseudomonadota > Gammaproteobacteria > Enterobacterales > Erwiniaceae > Duffyella > Duffyella sp. Ts4. The sequence continues at coordinate 34,874 of NZ_JBLYPN010000012.1, forward strand.
GATGGCAGATCTGTTCAGCGCCATAGAGGCCAACTATGCTGATTCGGTGCGTCTGCTGACCACCGCACGCAGCGCCTGTTTTTCCGGTAAGGCGACGTTATTTCTTGCGGAGGAGACGCAGCAGCCGGGTCAGGATCCGCAACGCGCCTGGGCGCCCTTTGTCGGCAGCCTTGAGATCTGGCCGCAGCCCTGTGCGCATGTCGATATCATTTCGCCACCGATATTTACCCGCCTTGGGCCGCAGTTGAACCAGCTGCTTAGCCGGTTCTGACTTTTACGCCGCCGCGAGGCGGCGTTATTTCTTCCGGCCCAGCGGCACAATCAGCGGCGTGTGAGAAACCGGATCGTCGATAATGGTACAGCGCAGCCCAAATACCGCTTCTATCAACGCTTCATTGACGATCGCTTTTGGCGCCCCCTCTGCCAGAATCTGCCCGTCGCGCATGGCGATTAAATGTGTGGCGTAACGGCAGGCGTGGTTCAGATCGTGCAGCACCACCACCAGCGTGCGGCGATGGCGCTGGTTAAGATCCTGCATTAGCTCCAGCAGTTCAATTTGATGAGCAATATCAAGCCAGGTGGTCGGCTCATCGAGCAGCAATAACGGTGTTTGCTGCGCCAGCACCATGGCGATCCATACGCGCTGTCGCTGGCCGCCAGAGAGCGTATCCACCGTTTGTTGCGCCAGGTTTGCCACGCCGGTGGCCTGCATCGCTTCCTGAACCGCCTGTTCATCGGCCGCCTGCCAGCGGCTGAACAGCGACTGATGCGGGTAACGTCCGCGCGCCACCAGTTCGCTGACGGTGATGCCGTCTGGCGCGGTCGAGGTTTGTGGCAGCAGGCCTACCCGACGCGCCACCTCTTTAGTGGGATAACGCGCTATCGCTTCGCCATCAAGAAACACCTCGCCCGCCTGCGGTTTCATCAGGCGGCTCAGGGTGCGCAACAGCGTCGACTTACCGCAGGCGTTTGGCCCGATAATCACCGTAAGCTCACCATCGGGAATGGTCACCGACAGATCGCGGGCAATAAGGCGTTTTTCATAGCCGAGCGTGAGCCGTTCGGCTCGCAGACGTGAATTCATTTGCGTCGGGACTCCCGCACCAGTAAAGCCAGTAAATAGAGACCACCAAGGCTAACGGTGATCACGCCGACCGGCAGCTGATAAGGCTGAAACAGCCGCTGGGCTGCGAAATCCGCGCCCAGCAGCAGCAGCGCACCGCACAGCGCTGACATCGACAACAGCAGCCGCAAACTGCCGCCCAGGCGGCGGGCGATCTGCGGTGCCACCAGCGCCACAAAGGAGACAGGGCCAACCAGCGCAGTCGCCGCCGCGGTAAGCATCACACCCACCAGCATCAGCAGCATGCGCGTTCGTTCAACCGGTACGCCCAGCGCGCAGGCGCTTTCATCGCCCATCTCCAGCAGCCGCATGCGACGTGCCAACAGACCTGCGCCCAGCAGCGCCAGCACAATCAGAGTGCCGGTCAGCGGCAATTTCGCCCAGGTTAAGCCATTCAGGGAACCGGCGCTCCATAACCCGGCACTCAGCGCGGCATCCAGTGAGGCGCTAATCACCAGCCAGCTGTTGAACGCCATTAACAGCGCCCGTATGCCGATGCCAACGATAATCAGGCGAAAGGTATCGGCGCCGTTACGCCAGGCGAGCAGCCATACCAGCAGCGCGGTGGCGATACCGCCCACCATAGCGGCTGCGGTCATGCCGCCCATGCTCTGGTCAAACAGCACCAGCGCGACCAGCACACCGGTATAGGCGCCGGTGTTAAAACCGAGAATATCCGGGCTGCCGAGCGGATTACGTAACAGCGACTGAAAAATAGCACCGCTGACGCCGAGCGCCGCGCCAATCAGCAGCGCCGTCAACACGCGAGGCAGCCGCCAGTCGATCACGATCAACGCCACATTGCGCGGCGCGCTACCGGTCAGTGCCTGCCAGACCTGAGCAGAGGTGAACGCCAGATTACCGCTTTGTAGAGCCAGCATACCCAGCGCGAAACACGCCGCCAGCAGCAGCCATGGCCAGAGAGCACGCATCGTTATCGTCTCCCCATCTGCTGGCGCACCAGCACAATCAGCACCGGCGCACCGATAAAAGCGGTCACGATGGAAACGCGCAGTTCACCGGGCACCAACAGGCGACCGATAATGTCGGCAGCCAACAGCAGGCAAGGCGTTAACAACAGGGTAATGGGCAGCAACCAGCGATGGTCGTCGCCCGCCAGACGCCGCGCAATATGCGGGGCCATCAGGCCAAGAAAGGCGATCGGGCCGACGGCTGCGGTGGCTGCGCCGCACAGCAACGTAATGGCAAGCAGGCCAGCCAGCTGGGTGCCAACCACGCGCGTGCCCAGCGCGGTAGCCAGTTCGCCGCCCATGCTCAAACTGTTCAGTGGTTGCGCCAGTGTCAGTGCCAATAGTGTGCCGATGGCAATCGCTGGCGCCACGATGGCCAGCATCGACATGCTGCGAATATCCAGCGAACCGGTGTGCCAGAAGCGCAGATGATCGTAAATCTGCGGATTGAGCAAAGAGATACCGGAGGTCAGTCCCTCCAGCACGGCACCCAGCGCCACGCCCGCCAGGGTCAGCCGCACCGGATTGGCACGTCCGCCGCCGATAGCACCGGTGAGCGCCACCAGCAGCGAGGCGAGCAGTGCACCACCGAAGGAGAACCACAGCCAGGCCGCTGGCGTATCGGCGCCAAACAGCGCGATGCCGATCACCACGGCAAAGCCGGCACCGGCATTGATGCCTAAAATACCGGGATCGGCGAGCGGATTGCGCGTTAGGGTTTGCATCAGCACCCCAGCAAGGCCCAGTGCGGCACCGGCCAGCCAGCCAGCCAGCGTGCGCGGTATGCGTGCTTCACGCACGATCAAGCAATCCGCGCGATGACACTGGCTGGTCAGCGCGTCGGCAACCGTTTGAAGCGGGATAGATTTGGCGCCCAGCATTACGCTCAACGCCGAAAGGATGATCAACAGCAGTAACAGACCTGTGATTCCGCCAGCCTGGCGCATTACGCTCTCCGCTTTCGGCGGCCCGTTGGCCGCGGTGCAAATATGATAATGATTGTTATTATCGTTATTACTCGTATTACCTATGTTACCATGACTCAATACCGATCTGACGCGTAAATTGCTGCAAGGCATTGTAATGAAGAAATCTTCCCATCTGATTGACCTCAGCTTATTAAAAACCCATCCCGACTTTCGCGCCGTGTTCGTTGCGCGTTTTCTCTCGATTCTGGCGCTTGGCATGCTGGTGGTGGCGGTGCCGGTGCAAATTCAGCAGCTCACCCACTCCAGCTGGCAGGTTGGCCTGTCGGTGACCCTGGCGGGCGGCGGCATGTTCATCGGCCTGCTGCTCGGCGGCGTGCTGGCTGACCGCTATCCACGTAAACGGCTGATTCTGTTTGCCCGTTCAACCTGTGGCATCGGTTTTGTCGGCCTCGCCTGCAACGCCCTGCTCCCTGCACCCTCGCTCACCGCGATCTATTTGCTGGCGCTGTGGGATGGCTTTTTCGGTGCCATTGGCGTTACCGCGTTGCTGGCTGCCACACCCGCGCTGGTAGGACGCGAAAATCTGATGCAGGCGGGTGCCATCACCATGTTGACAGTGCGGTTTGGCTCAATCCTTTCACCGGCGGTAGGTGGCCTGGTGATCGCCAGCGGTGGCGTGGTCTGGAACTATGCGCTGGCGGCGCTGGGCACGCTGTTGACGCTGCTGCCTTTGCTGCGGCTGCCCGCATTGCCGCCTCCGCCACAGCCGCGCGAACATCCCCTGCGTGCGCTGGCGGGTGGTTTCTCTTTTCTGCTGGCCAGCCCGCTGGTGGGATCGGCTGCGCTGATCGGCGCGCTGATTACCCTGGCAAGTGCGGTTCGCGTGTTGTATCCGGCGCTGGCACCGCACTGGCTGGTGGCACCGGCCCAAATTGGCCTGATGTATGCCGCCGTGCCTGCCGGTGCAGCAATCGGGGCCTTAACCAGCGGCCAGCTCAAAACGGCAGCCCGCCCCGGTCAACTGATGCTGATTACCGCTCTGCTGGCTTTTATCGCGCTGGCACTTTTTAGCCTGATGCCACAATTTTGGCTGGCGCTGCTCTGCCTGGTGGCGTTTGGCTGGCTCAGCGCGATCAACAGCCTGTTGCAGTACGCCATGATTCAGTCGCTCACACCGGATGCGTTGTTAGGAAGGGTAAACGGGTTGTGGACGGCGCAGAATGTCACCGGCGATGCGCTTGGTGCCGCGCTGTTAGGCGGCATGGGATCGCTGTTGCTGCCACAGCAGGCAGCGACGGTATTTGGTGCCGCCGCCGCGCTGGTGGCGGTTGTTATGCTGCTGACGCTGCGCGGTTTACGCCGTTACCGTCAGCCTGCCGCCTCGCTCTCATGAGGATGTGAACAGGGTTTCCAGCCGCGTCAGCAGGTTGCTGGCGCTAAAGTAGTCCAGACGGAAGGTATCGGTGCCCAGCGCATACACCCGTTTTGCTTTTACCGCCGCGGTATCGGCAAGAAACGGATTTTGCATCAGGGCGCTGGCGTCCGCCTCCTTGGCGGCAAACAGCAGATAGCTCTGGCCATTGAGATCGGTGGCCAGATTCTCACCACCAGACTGAATGATATCTTTTCGCTTACCCATGCTGTGGCTGGTTTGACTCACAGGCGGCCTGGCCAGCGTGAAACCGAGCTGCTGCAGCAGCTTTCCCTGCGCAGAATCAGCGGTCCAGATATTGGTGGAGCGGCCACCGGCGTTATACACCATTGCCGTGACGGGCTGTGGTGGCAGTGCGATCTTCTTCTTCAGCGCCGCTTCGCGACGATCAAAATCCTCCACAATTTGCGCTGCCTTCGCCTCATGCCCGGTGGCCTCTCCCAGCGTCGCAACCACCTGCTGCCAGCTCTTATCATCGTAATTAACCACCAGCACCGGTGCAATTGCCGACAGCTGATCCACCAGCTTGATGGCGGAATCGTTGCCGGTGGCGCTGACCACAATCAGATCCGGTGCCTGTTCCGCAATCGCCTCGGCATTGGCTTCACCAATATAGAGACGCTTCACGCCGCGCTGCGCGGCGACGTCGCCCCACTGCTGGAAAAAGCCCTGCTTATCCGCCAGACGGCCGCCCGGTGCGGTGGCGCCACTGGCGACAACCGGCGCGTCAATGGCCAGCAGCGATCCGGTCAGGGTAACGCTGGTAGAAACAATCCGCTGTGGTGCCTGCGCCAGGGTAAGGGTGCCCTGCGCACTTTTAATCTCGCGCGGCCAGCTTCCGGCAGCATGCGCCATCATGCTAAACAGCGAGCACAGCAGCGTGGCGGTAACAACAAACGGTCTGGCTTTCACGTAATTCACTCCTTTAAAGCGGCGGTCAAACAGGCGCAAAAATCGCCGTCTGACGGCTCGACGCGAAGAAAATGCGCCCTGTTTATTGACTCTGAACGGCAATCGACGTAGGTTACAGAGCCACAATACAAATGATAATAATTATCACTACTCTTATCATTTAGAGGTTGGATTATGGTGGAAACTTCCGTGTTTGAAAATGCCTTTGTAGAGGATTTTGACGCCGTCAGTCGCGGCTTCTTCTATCTGTCTCCCTGGCGCAGCCTGTGGACTCAAGGGTGCTTTAGTCGACTGACCACGCCGGTGGCAGGCGCTGAACAGCCCGATGGCGCGTTTCAATGCCAGCTTCGCCAACAGTTCAGCGAGGCGAAGCAACAGGGCATTCAAAATCCCATCGTGGTCGGCGCGATTCCTTTTGATGCGAGTCAGCCTTCGGCGCTGTTCATTCCCGAAGCGAGCCACTTTTTTGATCGTCAGCAGCTCGCTGGCGGTTTTACCGATACGCCTTTACCCAAGGTAACAAGCCGCACTGCGCTGCCGGATCATGCCGCCTTTACCGACATGGTGGCACAAGCGGTAAACGCCACCTCGCAGGGTGAACTGGATAAAGTCGTGCTGTCGCGGCTGATGGATATCACCACCGAGCGGCCGGTCGATACCACCATGCTGATGCGCCGTATCATTAACCAGAATCCCACCAGCTATAACTTCCATGTGCCGCTGCCTGACGGCGGCTCGTTGCTCGGCGCCAGCCCGGAGTTGCTGTTACGTAAGCAAAACGGCGAGTTCAGCTCCTGCCCGTTAGCCGGTTCCGCGCGGCGTCAGCAGGATCGGCAACAGGATAATGCTGTCGGCCAGCGCCTGATGCACTCCTCTAAAGATCGTTACGAGCACAAGCTGGTTACCGATGCGATGCGCGATGTGCTGCAAAGCCGCAGTTCGCTGCTTTCGGTGCCGGAAACGCCGCAGCTGGTGACCACGCCAACACTGTGGCATCTGGCCACCTGGATCAACGGCGAAGCGCGCGATCCACGCGATAACGCATTATCTCTCGCCAGCCTGCTGCATCCGACGCCTGCGCTCAGCGGTTTTCCGCACGCCAGGGCACAAAAGCTGATTGCTCAGCTGGAACCTTTTGATCGCCAGCTGTTTGGCGGCATCGTCGGCTGGTGTAACGAAGCGGGCGACGGGGAATGGGTCGTGACGATTCGCTGCGGCACCGTTCATAACACCCGCGTGCGACTGTTTGCCGGCGCAGGCATCGTGCCCGATTCCTCGCCGGAATCTGAATGGAACGAAACCGGCGTTAAGCTCGACACCATGCTGCGCGCTTTTGGATTGCAATAAGAGAAGCCACTATGACTATTTCCTGTACGCGCTGGCCTGACGATCTCGCCGCGCGCTATCGCCAAAAAGGCTACTGGATCGACCTGCCGCTCACTGACATCCTTAACCGTCAGGCGGAAAACGATGCCGTGGCGGTGATCTGTGGTGAACAGCAGCTCACCTATCGCCAGCTGGCGCAGCAGTCAGACCGCCTTGCCGCCGCGCTCCAGCGGCGTGGCCTGAAACAGGGTGATACCGCACTGGTGCAGCTCGGCAACGTTGCTGAGTTTTACATTGTGTTGTTTGCCCTGTTTAAAATCGGCGTGGCGCCGGTGAACGCGTTGTTCAGCCATCAGCGCACCGAAATGAGCGCCTATGCCAAACTGATCTCACCTGCTCTGCTGATTGCCGATCGTCAGCATGGCCTGTTTGCCGACGATCTCTGGCTGGATGCGCTTCGTCACCAGCAGCCCGAGCTGCGCACGCTGGCTTTCATTAATGGCACCGATGACACGCAATCGCTGACGACGCTCATCAACGAAGCGGCAGAGGATTTTGTGGCCTCGCCATCGCCCGCCGATGAAGTGGCTTTTTTTCAGCTCTCCGGCGGCAGCACCGGCACGCCAAAACTGATTCCGCGCACCCATAACGATTACTACTACAGCATTCGCGGCAGCGTGGAGATTTGCCAGTTTACCGCCGATACGCGCTATCTCTGCGCCCTGCCCGCGGCGCACAACTACCCGCTGAGTTCTCCTGGCGCGCTGGGCGTGTTCTACGCCGGTGGCCGGGTTATTCTGGCCAGCGATCCCAGCGCCAACCTTTGCTTTCCGCTAATTGCGCGCCATCAGATCAACGTCACGGCGCTGGTGCCGCCTGCGGTAAGCCTGTGGCTGCAAGCAATCAACGAATGGGGCGGCAACCAGCAGCTCGCCTCGCTGCAATTGTTGCAGGTCGGCGGCGCCCGCCTGAGCGACGTGCTCGCTGCGCGCATTCCGGCTGAAATCGGTTGTCAGCTACAGCAGGTGTTTGGCATGGCGGAAGGGCTGGTCAACTACACGCGCCTTGATGACAGCGACGCGCGCATTTTTACTACCCAAGGCTGCCCTATCTCGCCCGATGATGAAGTGTGGGTTGCCGATGAGCAGGGTAATCCACTGCCAACGGGCAGCACGGGTCGCCTGATGACGCGCGGCCCGTATACTTTTCGCGGCTACTATCAGAGCCCCGATCACAACGCCGCCAGCTTTGATGACAACGGTTTCTACTGCTCGGGCGATCTGATCGCCATTGACGCCGAGGGTTATATTCGCGTGCAGGGCCGGGAGAAAGATCAGATCAACCGCGGCGGTGAGAAGATCGCGGCTGAAGAGATCGAAAACCTGCTGCTGAAGCATAGCGATGTGATCCATGCCGCGCTGGTCTCGATGGAAGACAGCCTGATGGGCGAGAAGAGCTGTGCGTTTATCGTGGTGCGGCAGCCAATCAAACCGGTGATGCTGCGTCGTCATCTGCGCGAGCTCGGGGTGGCGGAGTTCAAACTGCCCGATCGCATCACCTGCGTTGATGCTCTGCCATTAACACCGGTTGGCAAGGTAGATAAAAAACGTCTGCGCCAACAGCTTGCTGAGCAGCAAGCCTGAACTGAATCTGGAGAACCACAATGACCATTCCCGAACTGGCCGACTACGCGCTGCCTGACGCGGCAGACCTGCCGCAGAACAAAGTACAGTGGGCTTTTGAGCCGCCGCGCGCCGCGCTGCTGATTCACGACATGCAGGACTATTTTCTCAATTTTTGGGGCGAGAACAGTCCGATGATTCAGCAGGTAGTAGAGAACATTGCCCGCTTGCGCCGCTACTGCAAAGCGCAAGGTGTGCCGGTGTTTTATACCGCGCAACCGAATGAACAGAGCGATGCCGATCGCGCCCTGCTGAATGACATGTGGGGACCGGGACTGAACAAGCATCCTGAACAGCAGAAAGTGGCGGCGGCGCTGGCACCGGACGCTGACGATCATGTGCTGGTGAAATGGCGCTACAGCGCATTTCATCGCTCGCCGCTGGAAGAGACGCTGCATGAAATGGGCCGCGATCAGCTGATTATTTGCGGCGTGTATGCCCATATTGGCTGCCTGACCACTGCCACCGACGCCTTCATGCGTAACATCAAACCCTTTATGGTGGCCGATGCGCTGGCCGATTTTACCCGTGAAGAGCATATGATGGCGCTGACTTACACCGCAGGCCGCAGCGGCCGTGTGGTGATGACCCGCGATCTGATGCCGCTGCCGCTCGACAAGGCGGAGCTGCGCGCTATGGTTCTGCCGCTGCTGGAAGATGATGATCAGCCGGAAGATGACGATAACCTGATCGATTATGGCCTCGATTCCGTGCGGGTAATGACGCTGGCCGCCCGCTGGCGTCAGGTGCACGCTGACATCGACTTTGTTAGCCTGGCAAAAGATCCCAGCATCAACGGCTGGTGGGCATTGCTGTCACGCGAGCCGCAGCCATGAATATCGATTTCACCGCAAAGCAAGTCTGGGTAACCGGCGCCGGACAAGGCATTGGCTATCATATCGCGCTCGCCTTTCAGCAGGCCGGTGCGCAGGTGGTAGGATTTGATCGGCAGTTCAGGCAGACGGATTATCCGTTTCGCTGCGTGACACTGGATGTGGCCGATGCCGATCAGGTTGCCCGCGTTTGCCAGCCGCTGCTGGCAGAGCAAAAACAGCTGGATGTGCTGGTCAACGGTGCCGGTATTCTGCGTATCGGCGATACCGATACGCTGCCGGTTGCCGATTTTCAGGCGCTGATGGCGGTCAACGTCGGCGGCGCATTTAACCTGTTCCAGCAAACGCTGCCGCGCTTTCGTGAGCAGCGCAGTGGCGCTATCGTCACGCTTGCCTCTAACTCGGCGCACGCGCCGCGCATTGGCATGTCCGCCTATGGCGCTTCCAAAGCGGCCTTGCGCAGCCTGTGCCTGTCGGTAGCGCTGGAAATGGCGCCGCACGGCGTGCGCTGTAACCTGGTGTCGCCCGGCTCAACCGATACTGATATGCAGCGCAGCCTGTGGCACACGCCGGATGCGGAACAGCGCACCATCGCCGGTTTCCCGGATCAATATAAGATCGGCATTCCTTTGCAGAAGATCGCGCAGCCGCAGGAGATCGCCAACGCGGTGCTTTTCCTCGCCTCGGATCTCGCCAGCCACATCGTGATGCAGGATATCGTGATCGATGGCGGCGCGACATTGGGCGCCTGATCATGAGCGCTATCTGGAAACGTCAGGTCGATCTTGCCGAGCTGAATCGCATGGGAGAAAACTGCCTGGTTGCGCATCTGGGCATCGTTTTTACCCGCATCGATGCTGAGAGCCTGGAAGCGGAAATGCCGGTGGATGCGCGCACGCGCCAGCCTTTTGGTTTGCTGCACGGCGGCGCGTCGGTGGTGCTGGCGGAATCCATGGGTTCGATAGCGGGCTATCTCTGTGTTGACGCGGGCCAGAGCGCGGTGGGCATTGAGGTCAATGCCAGCCATCATCGGGCAGCCAGCAGTGGCAAAGTGCGCGGCGTATGTCGCCCGCTGCATCTCGGGCGTACGCATCAATCCTGGCAAATTGAGATTTTTAACGCGCGCGATCAGCTCTGCTGCAGCGCCCGGTTGTCGGTCGCAGTACTCGGCTGAAAGGCATAAAAAAAGGGCCGGTTTCCCGGCCCTTTATCACGTTAAGTTCGCTTAACGCTGATAGATGAATTCAACACCTTCTTCGTCGTCTTCATCCCAGTCATCATCAAGATCGTCTTCTTCTTCAGGCTCAACATTTTCCAGCGCTTCGCGATGGTAGTCGTCCCACATGAATTCCACTTTCTCGGTCTGCATCTCTTCCAGCTCAGCCGCTTTCGGGTTAGCCACGATAAAGGCCATTACGTCCCAGCAGAGTGCGTTAACACCTACCCGGTTGGCTGCAGAGATCAGATAATATTTCTCATCCCAGCCCAGCGCTTCCACAATCGCTTTAGCACGAGCCTGTGCTTCTTCTTCGTCCAGCAGGTCAACTTTATTGAACACCAGCCAGCGCGGTTTCTGGAACAGCTTCTCGCTGTATTTTTCCAGCTCGCCGAGAATGATGCGGGCGTTCTCAACCGGATCGGATTCATCAATCGGCGCCAGATCGATGAGGTGCAGCAGCACACGACAACGCTCAAGGTGCTTCAGGAAGCGAATGCCAAGGCCTGCGCCATCGGCGGCGCCTTCGATCAGCCCAGGAATGTCGGCGATAACAAAGCTCTTCTCGGCATCCATACGCACGACGCCAAGGCTTGGCACCAGCGTAGTAAACGGATAATCCGCGACTTTTGGCTTGGCGGCAGAAACCGCACGAATAAAGGTCGACTTGCCCGCGTTAGGCAAGCCGAGCATGCCAACGTCTGCCAGCAGCATCAATTCCAGCTGCAGATCGCGTTTCTCACCTGGCGTGCCCATGGTTTTCTGGCGCGGCGTACGGTTCACCGACGATTTAAAACGGGTATTGCCCAAGCCATGCCAGCCGCCTTTGGCGACCATCTGCTTCTGCTCATGGCGCGTCATGTCGCCCAGTGTTTCACCGGTGCCCTGATCGATAATGCGCGTCCCCACCGGTACTTTGATGGTGATATCTTTACCGCGCTTGCCGGTACAGTCACGGCTCTGGCCATTCTGACCACGTTCAGCACGGAACGCTTTTTCAAAGCGATAATCAATCAGCGTGTTGAGGTTTTCATCAGCAACCAGATACACATCGCCACCGTCGCCGCCATCGCCGCCGTCAGGGCCGCCTTTGGGAATATATTTCTCGCGACGGAAGCTCACGCAACCATTGCCACCATCACCTGCAACCACCAGAATGGTTGCTTCATCAACAAACTTCATCTTTTCTCTCCGTCACTTTTTCGCCTGACCAGACAAATGCGGCCAGACGGGTCCGCCAGGGTCTTCTGTGCTGACCGGCGGCGGAACATCTACTCTGTTTCACTAAAATTCGCACATAAAGTGTACAGCAATCGAATTGCTCTGGCCGGGTTTTTATCGCCCTGCCAGCAGCAGAATGTAAAAAGCCCCGCAAGAGCTGCGGGGCTTCAATTCGTCATTGCAGGCCGTTGCCAGCCCGAAGCGCGAAAACCTTACTCAGCAACGATGCTGATATATTTACGGTTGTTCGGGCCTTTGATCTCGAATTTAACTTTGCCGTCTGCGGTTGCAAACAGAGTGTGGTCACGACCACAGCCTACATTGCTACCTGCATGGAACTTGGTGCCACGCTGACGAACGATGATGCTACCAGCCAGAACTGATTCGCCACCGAAACGTTTAACACCCAGACGTTTTGCATTGGAGTCACGACCGTTACGAGTCGAGCCACCAGCCTTTTTATGTGCCATTTGTCAGATCTCCTGTTAAGCGCTGATGCCGGTAATTTTCACATCAGTGAACCACTGACGGTGGCCCTGCTGCTTACGATAATGCTTACGACGACGGAACTTAACGATTTTGATTTTCTCGCCACGACCGTGTGCAACGATCTCAGCTTTGATCACGCCGCCTGAAACCAGTGGCGCACCGATAGTTACTTCTTCGCCGTTAGCAATCATCAGAACCTGGTCAAACTCGATAGTTTCACCGGTTGCGATGTCCAGCTTTTCCAGGCGAACGGTCTGACCTTCGCTTACTCGGTGTTGTTTACCACCACTTTGGAAAACCGCGTACATATAGAACTCCGCTTCTGCGCTTGCCTTTCGTTGAATTCAGGCGGCGCGATAAATATTCATAATAGGGCGCGAATTCTACGCAATACTCGTTCAGAAGACAAGAGCACTTTGCAAAGGATCGCAGAAAAAAAGCGCAGCACAATCGCTCACGTTTCTCATCCCGATTTTTCGAGTACAATCCAGTAACAGATTCCCTGACATTCTGCCGGTAAAAACCTTTACCATGGCAATAAACTGAGCCAAAGCTGAACAGACTGATGAACTTAGAACAGATTAATGAACTCACCGCGCAAGATATGGCGGCGGTCAACGAGACCATACTCGAACAGCTGAATTCAGATGTGACGCTCATCAATCAGTTGGGATATTACATTATCAGCGGCGGCGGTAAACGCATTCGGCCGATGATTGCCGTGCTGGCAGCTCGCGCCATGGGATACGAAGGTAAACTGCACGTCGTTAACGCCGCGCTGATTGAGTTCATTCATACCGCCACGCTGTTGCACGATGACGTGGTGGATGAGTCCGACATGCGTCGTGGCAAAGCCACGGCCAATGCGGCTTTTGGCAACGCTGCCAGCGTGTTGGTCGGCGATTTTATCTATACGCGCGCCTTCCAGATGATGACCAGCATGGGATCGCTGAAGATCCTCGCGCTGATGTCAGAAGCGGTAAACGTGATCGCGGAAGGCGAAGTGCTGCAGCTAATGAACTGTAACGATCCGGATATCACCGAAGAGAGTTACATGCATGTGATCTACAGCAAAACGGCGCGGCTGTTTGAAGCGGCGGCGCAGGCTTCGGCGATTTTAGCTGACGCATCGCCAGCACAGGAAAAGGCATTGCAGGATTACGGTCGTTTTCTCGGCACTGCCTTTCAGCTGATCGACGATCTGCTCGATTACAGTGCCGACGGCCAGACGCTGGGCAAAAACGTTGGTGACGACCTGAGCGAAGGCAAGCCTACGTTACCGCTGCTGCATGCTATGCGCCACGGCAGCAGTGAGCAGACGGCGATGATTCGTCAGGCTATCGAACAGGGCAACGGCCGCCATCTGCTCGATCCGGTGCTGGAAACTATGCAGCAATGCGGTTCACTGGAATGGACGCGGCAACGCGCCGAGCAGGAAGCGGACAAAGCCATCGCGGCGCTGAAAGTGCTGCCGGAAACCCCGTGGCGCAGCGCGCTGGAAGCACTGGCGCATATGTCTGTTCAACGCGATTTTTAAGCCAATCAGGAAGCCGTCCGGCTTCCGATTCTCCCCTCTTGCAGGCTATTACATTCCTTTTGCGAAACCCCACGCAAAATTGTTTCGTGGCGGAAATATTTCTGGAAACTTATTGGAAACTTCTGCTATAAATTCTTAAACAACGCCTTTATTTGTTTGAATTTATGACGTAGTTATCGGATATGCGTGGAGTTTTTAAGCGCTTTTATTTCCAATAAATTGCCTTCGCAAAAGGAGCAGATCGTATGTACGCATCTCACAAGGACTGGCATCCGGCGGATATCATCGCCGCCCTGCGTAAAAAAGGCACCTCACTGGCAGCGGTTTCGCGTCAGGCAGGATTGAGCTCATCTACGCTGGCGAATGCGCTCACGCGTCCCTGGCCTAAAGGAGAATGGCTTATCGCTGGTGCAATCAATGTGCATCCTGCTGAAATCTGGCCAAGCCGCTATTACGATCCGATCACCCACAAGCTGCTGGATCGTAAACGCCTGATCCGATCCTCGTCAAAAGAGGATCCGTTGCGTACATCGCTGTGATCCACCAGCATAAATCCAGGTGAAAAAAACGAAAAAAAACGGCCGGGATAAACCCGACCGTTTTATTGTTGCCGCGATTTACTCGCCGCTGATGCGTTCGATGTTCGCGCCCATGGCCTGAAGTTTGTCTTCAATGTGCTCATAGCCACGATCGATGTGATAAATACGATCGACCAGCGTAGTCCCTTCAGCGATACAACCCGCCAGCACCAGGCTCGCAGACGCACGCAGATCGGTAGCCATAACTTGCGCACCCGACAGCGTTTCAACGCCATGACAAATCGCCGTATTGCTCTCGATCTCAGCGTGCGCACCCATGCGAATCAGCTCAGGAATGTGCATAAAGCGATTTTCAAAGATGGTTTCAGTGATCACGCCGGTGCCTTCCGCAACCAGGTTAAGCAGCGTGAACTGCGCCTGCATGTCGGTAGGAAAACCCGGATGCGGGGCGGTGCGCACGTTAACCGCTTTTGGCCGCTTGCCGTGCATGTCCAGGCTGATCCAGTCAGCACCGGTTTCGATATCCGCACCGGCATCACGCAGTTTGGCCAGCACCGCATCAAGCGTATCGGGCTGCGTATTTTTACACAGCACCTTGCCGCCAGAGATGGCTGCCGCGACCAAAAAAGTCCCGGTTTCGATACGATCGGGCAGAACACGGTAAACACCGCCGCCAAGACGTTCAACGCCTTCGATGGTGATTTTATCTGTACCTGCGCCGCTGATTTTCGCGCCCAGCGTGTTGAGGAAATTCGCAGTATCAACGATTTCCGGCTCGCGGGCAGCGTTCTCAATGATCGTGGTGCCGGTGGCCAGCGTGGCTGCGCTCATGATGGTCACGGTAGCGCCAACGCTCACCTTGTCCATCACAATGTGCGCGCCTTTCAGACGACCATCGACCGACGCTTTAACATAGCCTTCTTCCAGCTTAATCTCAGCGCCAAGCTGTTCCAGGCCGGTAATATGCAGGTCTACCGGACGCGCGCCAATCGCACAACCGCCCGGCAGAGAAACCTGACCCTGCCCAAAACGTGCCACTAACGGCCCTAATGCCCAGATTGAGGCGCGCATGGTTTTCACCAGCTCGTAAGGGGCGCAGTAAATTGACACGTCGCTGGCATCAAGATGCACTGAACCGTTGCGTTCAGCTTTCACGCCAAGCTGGCTCAGCAGCTTCATGGTGGTATCAATGTCTTTTAACTTCGGGACATTCTGAATTTCCACCGGCTCTTCTGCCAGCAACGCAGCAAACAGGATTGGCAATGCGGCATTCTTGGCACCAGAAATCGTTACCTCACCACTCAGCCGGGTTGGACCCTGCACACGAAATTTATCCATTACACCTGCTCTCTGTTGATATATCTACAAGGCTGCCGGCACTGCATCGATGATGCCGCATCGGCAACTTAAAAACCGTTCAGCTTACGGTCACGCGCCCACTCTTCCGGCGTGTAGGTCTTAATCGATACCGCATGCATGCGGTTGTCCGCGATGTAAGCCATCAGCGGCGCATAGACCGCCTGTTGTTTCTTTACCCGGCTCAGTGCAGCGAACATCTCGCCAACGGCCACAACCTGAAAATGGCTACCGTCGCCGGTAACGTGCACTTCCTGCAGGGGTAACGCGCTCATTAGCACGGCTTGAATTTCACTTGTTTCCATGGTTTTCACAGTCAGTTGATCATAAACAGCCACACATAGTAGTGGAAAGCGACTTTATCCGAAACAAGCAAGAAGCCCCTGACTGAGCAGGGGCTTTTGAAGGTGAGAAAAATCAGTTAGCTGTAATGATCTGTTGCAGGTTATAGAGTGTGATCAGCGACTGCAGCTTGTCGGTGATTCCCTGGAAGCGCGGCGTGGTACCCTGCTCCTGAGCAATCTGGCGCAGATGCACCAGCAGCGCCAGCCCGGCAGAATCCACACGATCCAGCGCTGATACATCGATAACGTCGATTTGCTTCATCACCGACGTCCGTTGCTGCCACAGGTCAAGCAGCGTTTCCCGATCCAGCTCGCCGCTAAGACGAATTGCGCTGCCATCCAGATGCCAACGAAGTGTCGTCATTATTTTTGCTGATCCAGCGTAATCGGCTGGGTAGCCGCTGATTTAAGCCGCGCGGTCAGGCCATCAATACCCTGTTGACGCAGCAGATCGCCCCACTCGTTTTGCTTGGTGGTAATCATGCTGACGCCTTCAGCGATCATGTCATACGCCTGCCAGTCGCCGGTACGGCTGTTTTTGCGCCACTGGAAATCAAGACGAACCGGTGGACGGCCATTGGGATCGATAATTGACACGCGAATCGCCAGCATTGACGCATCGCCCAGCGGTTTCTCTGGCTGAATCTGATAAGTCTGACCGTTGTACAGCGCCAGCGCCTGGCCATAAGCCTGGGCAAGGTAATCCGCAAAGGCTTTGAAATAGGCTTCGCGCTGCGCAGGCGTCGCTTCTTTGTAATAGCGTCCTAATACCAGCGCACCAGCATATTTAATCTGTACGTAAGGCAGCAATTCCTGACGCACAATTTCACGCAGGTAGTTTGGGTTTTGCTTGATCTTCGGCTGCTCATTCTTCAGGCGCGTAAAGGTTTTATCTGCTGCTTCATTCATCAGCTTGTAAGGATTGCTTTGATCCACCGCCTGCGCCGCCAGCGGAGCGATGACCAGCATCGCGATCATTAATACACGTTTAAACATAGTTAAAGCCTCTTAAGGTTGAGCCGCAGCAGGCTGATCGTCCTGCTGTTTACTATTATTATCGCCGCTTTTGTAAAGGAACTGACCAATTAAGTCTTCCAGCACCAGCGCGGACTTGGTGTCGTGCAGCGTATCGCCATCTTTCAACGTGGCAGTACCCATATCAGGATCGTCAAAGCCAACATTCATCGCCAGATATTGCTCGCCGAGCAGGCCCTGGGTACGAATGGCCAGCGAGCTGGTATCCGGCAGACGATCGAACTTTTTCTCGATATCCATCGCCACGCGAGGTGAATAGTTTTTATCGAGGGCGATGCTGCTGACCCGGCCAATAATGACACCGCCGATTTTCACCGGTGAGCTGACCTTCAGCCCGCCAATGTTGTCGAAGGTGGCATAAAGACGCCAGGTCGGTTCGTTGCCCAGCGATTTCACATCGGCAACGCGTAGACAAAGAAAGACGACGGCCACCAGCGCCAGCAGCAAAAAGGCACCTACGGTAATTTCACTTTTCCTGGTATTCATTGCATCAATTCCCAAACATCAGTGCGGTAAGGACAAAATCCAAGCCGAGCACCGCCAGTGACGAATGCACGACGGTGCGCGTGGTGGCACGACTGATCCCTTCCGAAGTTGGAATCGCGTCGTAACCGTTAAACAAGGCGATCCAGGTCACCGTGACGGCGAAAACCGCGCTTTTGATAACACAGTTAAGCAGATCGGTGCGCAGATCGACGGCGTTCTGCATCGCTGACCAGAAAAAGCCAGGATCGATGCCTTTCCAGTTCACGCCCACCAGCGAACCGCCCCAAATGCCAATAGCGGTAAAAATCAGCGTTAATAACGGCATGCTAATAAATCCAGCCCAGAAGCGTGGCGCAACCACCCGACGCAGCGGATCGACTGCCATCATCTCCATGCTGGAGAGCTGTTCGGTGGCCTTCATCAGACCGATTTCTGCCGTTAACGCCGATCCGGCGCGGCCAGCAAACAGCAGCGCGGTAACCACCGGACCCAGTTCACGCAGCAATGACAGCGCCACCAGCATGCCAAGGCTGGTTTCAGCGCTGTAGGTGGTCAGCACCAGGTAGCCCTGCAGCCCGAGCACCATGCCGATAAACAGCCCGGATACCACGATAATCAGCAACGACAGCACACCCACACTATAGAGCTGTTTAATCAACAGCGGCGCGTGTTTGCGAAATTCGGGCTTACCGACCAGCGCGTGAAAAAGCATTAAACCGGCGCGACCAAACGACGCACAGGTTTCTATGCCTTTTCGCCCCAGCGCAGCGATCGCATCAATAAACATCAATGGGTTATCTCCCTGAATCGGTTAAGTCAGCCAGGTAATCGCCTGCCGGAAAGCGAAATGGCACCGGGCCATCGGCAATGCCGTCGATAAACTGGCGAACACGCGCATCCTCATTATCCTGCAGCTGCTGCGTTGAGCCCTGCGCAATAATCTTTTGACCGGCAACAATATAGGCGTAATCGGCGATGCTCAATACCTCTGGCACATCGTGTGAAACTACGATGCAGGTCACACCCAACGCGTGATTGAGTTCATCGATTAATTTCACCAGCACGCCCATGGTAATCGGATCCTGGCCAACAAAAGGCTCATCAAACATGATCAGGTCCGGTTCCAGCGCGATGGCCCGCGCCAGCGCCGCGCGCCGCGCCATGCCGCCAGAGAGTTCTGAAGGTTTAAGCTGCGCCGCACCACGCAGCCCCACGGCTTCAAGCTTCATCATCACCGTGCTGTGCAGCAGCGGCTCCGGCAGGCGCGTATGTTCACGCAGCGGCCAGGCGACATTGTCATACACGTTGAGATCGGTGAAGAGCGCGCCGGACTGGAACAGCATGCTCATTTTTTTGCGCACGTCGTAGAGACGTGAACGCGAGAGTTGCGGAATATTCTCGCCGTTGAACCAGATTTCGCCAGCGGTTGGCTGTAACTGACCGCCAATCAGCCGCAGCAATGTGGTTTTGCCGATGCCGGATGGGCCCATAATCGCTGTCACTTTTCCCTTAGGTACGGTCAGCGAGATATTATCGAAAATCTGTCGATTACCCCGTGCAAAGCTCACGCCCCGCACATCGACCAAATTAGTCGGCGCCTGACTGCTACTCATGACTTCTCCCACTACAAAATGCTTTTTCAAAGGTGACATAACGCAGGTTGCCCTCGTCCAGCGATGAGGTTAACAACTAAACGGCGTTACTTTCACAGAAAACTATCGCAACCGTGTGACGAAAACCGGCATCCGTTTTACTTTTTGCTCACAGACGGTCAAAATCAGCGGCTAACCACCATTTCGCCCGGAAAAGTCGGATGCGGCAAGCCGACGATTATAGCCGACAAAGGACGCTTCATGTTTTTAGCCATAGCACTGTTGGTCATCGGTTTGATGTTGCTTGTGTATGGAGCCGATCGTCTGGTGTTCAGTGCGTCGATTCTGTGCCGTTCATTCGGCATACCGCCGCTGATCATTGGCATGACCGTGGTGGGCATCGGCACGTCGCTGCCAGAAATGATCGTCTCTTTTTCGGCGGCGGCGCATGGGCAAATGAATATTGCCGTGGGTACCGCCATCGGTTCCAACATTACCAATATTCTGCTGATACTGGGCGGCGCGGCGTTGCTGCATCCTCTTTCCCTGCATTCGAATCTGATTCGTCGCGAATTACCGCTGATGTTGCTGGTGACGCTGCTGTGTGGATTGACGCTGTTCGATAATGAGCTTAGTCGGCTTGACGGGTTAGCGCTGATCGCCATTGCCGCGATCTATCTGCTCTTTATCATTCGCATCGCCCGTAAAGCGGAACGCGCCAACAACGATACCCTGACGCGGGAACAGCTGGCGGAACTGCCGCGTGATGACGCCAGCAATACCGTGGCGTTTCTCTGGCTGGCCGTAGCGCTGATTATTATGCCGATGTCGACCCGAATGGTCATTGATAACGCCTCGGTGATTGCTGACTACTTCAACGTCTCGGAGCTGGTGGTCGGCCTGACGTTAATCTCGGTGGGCACCAGCCTGCCAGAGCTGGCGACGGTGATTGCGGGCGCGCTGAAAGGCGAAGACGATATCGCTATCGGCAACCTCATCGGCTCTAATATCTATAATATCGCCATTGTACTGGGCATACCGGCGCTGATTCATCCCGGCCTGCTCGATACCGATATTTTTGCTCGCGATTACTGGATCATGCTTGGGGTAAGCGCACTGTTTGCCCTGCTCTGTTTGCAGCGCCGCCGCTGTATTGGCCGCCTCGCCGGTGCCCTGCTGCTTTGCGGCTTTATGGTTTGGGTCGCGGTACTCTGGCTGCAGCCAATGCAAACGCATTAATAAGGATAAAAGCGATGTCTCATCACTCTATCGAATCCGGCTTCGACTTTCAGCAGGCTGGCAGGGACGTTCTCGCCATTGAACGTCAGGGGCTGGAGCAGCTCGATCAATACATCAATGAAGACTTTTCCCGTGCCTGCGAAATGATGTTTTATTGCCAGGGTAAAGTTGTGGTGATGGGCATGGGGAAATCGGGGCATATCGGTAAAAAAATGGCGGCAACCTTTGCCAGCACCGGTACGCCAGCATTTTTCGTGCATCCGGCAGAGGCCAGTCATGGCGATCTGGGCATGGTCAGCGCCAACGACGTGGTGATTGCTATCTCCAACTCCGGCGAATCCAATGAGATTTTGGCGCTGATTCCTGTACTGAAGCGTCTGCACGTTTCGCTGATTTGCGTCACCAGTCGTCCGGAAAGCACCATGGGACGCAGCGCCGATATTCATCTCTGTGTAAAAGTCCCGCACGAAGCTTGCCCGCTGGGGCTGGCGCCGACCACCAGCACTACCGCCACGCTGGTCATGGGCGATGCGCTGGCCGTTGCGCTACTGAAAGCTCGCGGCTTCACCGCAGAAGATTTTGCCCTTTCGCACCCTGGCGGCGCGCTGGGCCGTAAGCTGCTGCTGCGCGTCAGCGATATCATGCATACCGGCGCTGAAATGCCGCACGTGACGCGTGATGCCTCGCTGCGCGATGCGCTGCTGGAGATCACGCGTAAAAATCTCGGCATGACGGTCATTGTTAATGACCTGCTGAAAATCGAAGGCGTGTTTACCGATGGCGACCTGCGTCGGGTGTTTGATATGGGCATCGATTTTCAGCAGGCGAGCATTGCGCAGGTGATGACGCCAGGCGGCATTCGCGTTCGCCCTGCTATGCTGGCGGTAGACGCACTTAATTTAATGCAGAGCAAAAATATTACCGCGATTATGGTCGCCGATGGCGATCAGCTACTCGGGGTTGTTCATATGCATGACATGCTGCGCGCTGGCGTAGTGTAAACGGGAAGCAAAAATGAGTAAGGAAAACGCAGTGGTTACCACCTGCTACGGCGACGTTTCTCAGGACGTGATGTCACGCGCACGCGAGATTAAGCTGTTGATTTGTGACGTTGATGGCGTGATGTCCGATGGGCAAATTTACATGGGAAACAGCGGCGAAGAGCTGAAAGCCTTTAACGTTCGCGATGGCTACGGCATTCGCTGTCTGCTGACCTCCGGCACGGAAGTCGCTATTATAACCGGCCGCAACGCAAAACTGATGGAAGATCGCTGTCAGACGCTCGGCATTACCCATCTTTATCAGGGACAATCCGATAAGCTTTTGGCCTTCGCTGAGCTTCTCGATAAACTGTCGCTACAGCCTGAGCAGGTTGCCTATATTGGCGATGACCTCATCGACTGGCCGGTGATGGCCCGCGTCGGATTGAGCGTCGCCGTGGCGGACGCGCATCCGGTGCTGTTACCACGTGCCCATTACACCACGCGCATTGCCGGCGGACGCGGCGCAGTGCGCGAAATTTGCGATCTGATACTGATCGCGCAGGACAAATTCGATGACGCCAAAGGGCAATCGGTATGAGTAAAAGCAGGCGTTGGATCACACTGTTACTGGCCCTGATTGCGCTGGTGTTGATTGGCTGGAGCCTCACAAATAATGAGGATGTGCAGAGCAATCCCTCCGCCAACGGCGAAGAGCCGACTTACACCAGTGCCAATTCAAAATCACTGGTCTACAACCCGGCAGGTTCGCTCAGCTATCAGCTGGTTTCCGATAAGGTCACCTATTTTTCATCCGATGGCGTCAGCTGGTTCGATAAACCCGTGATGACGACGTACGATGAGAACAAGGTGCCGACCTGGTCAGTTAAAGCGGATAAAGCCAAACTGACGCAGGATCGCATGCTTTATCTTTATGGTCATGTGGAAGTGAACACGCTGACGCAGGACTCTCAGCTGCAACGTATCAAAACCGACAATGCGCAGGTCAATTTGGTCACACAGGATGTTACGTCCGACGATCAGGTTACGCTGTGGGGCACCAGTTTTAACTCTACCGGCATGAAAATGCGCGGTAATTTACGGACGAAAAACGCCGAGTTAATTGAAAAGGTTAAAACCTCATATGAAATCCAAAAACAGCGTTAAATTATTGGTGGTTAGCGCGTTGCTGACCGCGAGCCTGCCGGCGTTTGCGCTGACCGGCGACTCGGAAAAGCCCGTAAACATCGATTCGCAGAACCAGCAGCTCGATATGCTGGGCAACGTCGCCACCTTTACCGGCAACGTTATCGTGACGCAGGGTTCGATCAAAATTACCGCGGATAAAGTGGTGGTTACTCGTCCTGGCGGCGATAGCAAAAAAACCGTGGTCGACGCTTATGGCGCGCCCGCGACGTTTTACCAGCTACAGGACAACGGCAAACCGGTCAAAGGCAACGCTTCAAAGATGCATTACGAACTGGCTAACGACTTTGTTGAGCTGACTGGCAACGCCTATTTAGAGCAGCTGGACAGCAACATCAAAGGCGATCGCATCACTTATCTGGTGAAACAGCAGAAAATGCAGGCCTACAGCGAAGGCAAAAGCAATCGCGTGACCACGGTGTTAGTGCCGTCGCAGCTGCAGGATAAAAACGGCTCCGCAAGCAGCCAAAAGAAGAGTAACTGATTCGTATGGCAACTTTAATCGCAGAACATCTGGCGAAAGCCTACAAAGGTCGGCGCGTTGTTGAAGATGTCAGCCTTGAGGTCAAATCAGGCGAGATTGTTGGCCTGCTTGGCCCGAACGGCGCTGGCAAAACGACCACTTTTTACATGGTGGTCGGCATCGTGCCGCGTGATGCCGGGCGCATTGTGATCGATGATGAAGATATCAGTATTCTGCCACTGCATGCGCGTGCACGCCGCGGCATCGGCTACTTGCCGCAGGAAGCCTCGATCTTCCGCCGCCTGAGCGTGTACGACAACCTGATGGCGGTGCTGCAGGTGCGCAACGATCTGACCACGGAACAGCGCGAGGATCGTGCTAATGAGCTGATGGAAGAGTTTCATATCGAACATCTGCGTGACAGCATGGGCCAGGCGTTATCCGGCGGAGAACGTCGCCGCGTTGAGATTGCCCGGGCGCTGGCTGCGAATCCAAAATTTATTCTGCTGGATGAGCCTTTTGCCGGTGTCGATCCCATCTCGGTTATCGATATCAAGAAAATTATTGAGCATCTGCGTGACAGTGGCCTTGGCGTGTTGATTACCGATCATAACGTGCGTGAAACGTTGGCGGTCTGTGAACGCGCCTATATCGTCAGCCAGGGCAGCCTGATTGCCCACGGTACGCCGGATGAAATCCTCGCCGATGAACAAGTTAAGCGGGTTTACTTGGGCGAAGAGTTCAGACTCTGATAAGGTGTTGGTAACCGGTATGTTTGTTTAGGAACGTTAATCCTGACTATGAAGCAAGGTTTGCAACTCAGGCTCAGCCAACAACTTGCGATGACACCGCAACTGCAGCAGGCGATACGTTTGCTGCAACTCTCTACGCTTGAGCTCCAGCAGGAGCTACAGATGGCACTGGAGAGTAATCCCCTGCTTGAGCAAGCCGATATTCATGAAGAGATAGATTCACGGGAAACCCAGGAAACCGAGGCGCTGGACACCCGCGAAGCGCTGGAACAGAAAGATATGCCGGAAGAGTTGCCGCTGGATGCCACGTGGGATGAGATTTACACCGCGGGCACACCTTCCGGCACCGGTACCGATTACCACGACGATGAGCTGCCCGTGTATCAGGGCGAAACCACGCAGACGTTGCAGGATTATCTGATGTGGCAGGTTGAGCTCACTCCCTTTACTGATACCGATCGCGCCATTGCGACCTCCATCGTTGATGCTATCGACGACACCGGCTATTTGACCGTCACGCTGGAAGAGATTCGCGATGGCGTAGGCAGCGACGATCTGGCGCTCGATGAAGTTGAAGCGGTGCTTAAGCGCATTCAACGCTTCGACCCCGTTGGCGTTGGCGCCCGCGATCTGCGCGATTGCCTGCTGGTTCAGCTGTCACAATATGATGCTGATACGCCGTCACTGAAAGAGGCGCGTCAGATCGTCAGCGATCATCTTGATCTGCTGGCTAACCACGATTTTCGCAGCCTGATGCGCGTAACGCGTCTGAAAGAAGAGACGCTGAAGTGCGCAATGCAGCTGATCCAGTCGCTGGATCCGCGCCCCGGCCAGTCAATTAATACCTCCGAACCCGAATATGTCATTCCTGATGTGCTGGTGCGCAAGATCGGCAACCGCTGGCAGGTCGATCTCAATGCCGACAGCCTGCCGCGTTTGCGGGTAAATCAGCACTATGCCGCGCTCGGCGGATCCTCACGCAACGATAGCGATAACCAGTTTATCCGCAGCAATTTGCAGGAAGCGAAATGGTTAATCAAAAGTCTGGAGAGCCGCAACGACACGCTGCTGAAGGTCACACGTTGCATTGTGGAGCAGCAGCAGGCGTTTTTTGAACAGGGCGAAGAGCACATGCGCCCGATGGTGCTGGCGGATATCGCGCAGGCAGTCGAGATGCATGAATCGACCATTTCGCGCGTCACCACGCAGAAATACTTGCACAGTCCGCGCGGCATCTTCGAGCTTAAATACTTTTTCTCCAGCCATGTGAATACCGAAGGTGGTGGAGAAGCCTCATCAACGGCGATTCGCGCGCTGGTGAGAAAGCTGATATCTGCTGAAAATCCCGCTAAGCCGCTGAGCGACAGCAAGCTGACTTCCCTGCTCTCCGATCAGGGCATTATGGTTGCGCGCCGCACCGTGGCAAAATACCGTGAGTCTTTGTCTATCCCACCCTCGAACCAGCGCAAGCAATTGGTTTGATCAGCAACGAGAAGGAAGACCTATGCAACTAAATATCACCGGGCAACACGTTGAAGTTACGGCTCCTCTGCGCGAATACCTCAACACCAAGTTTGCCAAGCTTGAGCACTACTTCGACCGAATTAATCAGGTTTACATTGTGCTGAAAGTGGAAAAAGTGATGCAAATTGCTGAGGCAACATTGCATGTCAATGGGGGTGAGCTACATGCGACAGCTGAAGCGGATGACATGTATGCGTCGATTGACAGCCTGGTCGATAAGCTGACTCGTCAGCTGAACAAGCATAAAGACAAACTCAAACAACATTAATTTTATAACCGCATGATGGATCAACGAACGGCAGCTTGGCTGCCCGACGCAAGGGGCGAATTTATTCGCCCCCTTTTTCCATTCAGGCAAAATGCCACCTCAGTTTTTGCTGCTTTTCCCGTCTTAAGGCGCGTAAAGTAAATGGCTGCATCCGTGGCACGTGAACACGTAAGTGAAACTATGATGAATAACGATCTGACCCTGGAACTCCGTTCTGTTCTTTCCATCGACTGTACCCGCAGCGGCGTACATTGCCAGAGCAAGAAGCGGGCACTGGAAATCATCAGCGAACTGGCGGCGAAGCAGCTGAACTTGCCGCACCAGACGATTTTTGAATCCATCCTGACGCGCGAGCGTATGGGAAGTACAGGCATTGGTAACGGCATTGCGATTCCTCATGGCAAGCTGGAAGAGGATACGCTGCGTGCAGTGGGCGTCTTTATTCGTCTCGATCAGCCCATTGCGTTTGACGCGGTGGACAACCAGCCGGTTGATCTGCTGTTTGCGCTGCTGGTGCCAGCAGACCAGTGCAAAACGCACTTACATACCCTCTCTTTGGTGGCCAGGCGTTTGGCCGATAAGAGCATTTGTCGTCGCCTGCGTGCGGCCCAAAGCGATAATGAGCTGTATGAAATCATTACAGAATCTCAGGATGAGTCGCAATCTTAATGCCGGGTTAAACAGGAGAGAGAATTCATGGTGCTGATGATTGTCAGTGGCCGCTCTGGATCGGGCAAATCGGTGGCGTTACGTGCCCTGGAAGACATGGGCTTTTACTGTGTCGATAACCTGCCGGTTGTGCTGCTTCCCGATTTAGCGTCATCGCTGGCGGAGCGAAATATCTCTGCCGCAGTGAGCATTGATGTTCGCAATATGCCGGAATCGCCTGAGGTATTTGAAAAAGCCCTCACCAGCCTGCCGGACAGCTTTTCGCCGCAACTGCTGTTTCTGGACGCCGACCGCAATACGCTGATTCGTCGTTACAGCGATACGCGTCGCCTGCATCCTCTTTCCAGTAAAAATCTCTCTCTGGAGAGCGCCATTGATGAAGAGAGCGATCTGCTGGAGCCTTTACGCTCACGCGCCGATCTGATCATCGATACCTCAGAGATGTCAGTGCATGAACTGGCTGAGATGCTGCGTACTCGGCTGCTGGGCAAGCGTGAGCGCGAACTCACTATGGTGTTTGAATCCTTTGGCTTTAAACACGGTATTCCCATCGATGCCGACTACGTTTTCGACGTGCGCTTCCTGCCCAATCCCCACTGGGATCCAAAGCTGCGACCGATGACCGGGCTCGATCGCCCCGTCGCTGCCTTTCTTGATCGCCATACCGAAGTGCACAACTTTATTTATCAAACCCGCAGCTATCTTGAATTGTGGTTGCCAATGCTGGAAACCAATAACCGCAGCTACCTGACCGTGGCCATCGGCTGTACTGGCGGTAAGCATCGCTCGGTTTATATTGCCGAACAGCTGGCTGATTACTTCCGTTCGCGTGGCAAAAATGTGCAGTCACGTCATCGCACACTGGAAAAACGCAAATCATGACCGTTAAGCAGACCGTTGAGATCAAAAATAAGCTGGGCATGCACGCACGTCCGGCAATGAAACTGTTTGAGCTGGTGCAGAGTTTTGATGCTGAAGTGCTGCTACGTAATGAAGCGGGCACCGAAGCAGAAGCCAGCAGCGTTATTGCGCTGCTGATGCTTGATTCCGCCCAGGGTGGACATATTGAAATAGAAGTACAGGGCCCGCAGGAAGAAGTGGCTTTAGCCGCAGTGATTGAGCTGTTTGAGTCGGGTTTTGACGAAGAGTGATATCGCGCACCGGCAGCCTTCCGGTGCGCGTGGGCCTACATCAGCTTGTGCTGAACCAGAAAACCTTCACCGCCTAACTGGCGCATCTGCTGCATAATCCACTGCTGACGCTGGCGAACGTAGGCGCCCGGCGCGTCGGCACGAAAGCGCAGCGGATTGGGCAATACCGCTGCCAGCAGCGCGGCTTCGGAAATGGTCAGCTTACTGGCGGGTTTGTGGAAATAACGCTGTGATGCCGCTTCCACGCCAAATACGCCTTCACCAAATTCAGCGACGTTGAGATAAACTGTCAGAATACGTCGCTTGCTCCAGACCGTTTCAATACCGACCGTTAAGCCAGCCTCCAGTCCTTTGCGCACCCAGCTGCGCCCATCCCATAAAAAAACATTTTTAGCCGTTTGCTGAGAAATGGTCGACGCACCGCGCATGCGCCCTTTTTCGCCTTTGTCGAGGACTGATTCAATTGCATCAACGTCAAATCCCCAGTGTGTCGGGAACTTTTGGTCCTCTGAAGCGATAACCGCCAGCGACATCCACGGCGAAATCTCATGAGTTCCTGCCCAACTGGAATGCGCAACGTAACTCACATCACCGGTCAACCAGGCCGCAAGCTGTCGTTCAACCATCACGGCTGAAAACGGTACCGGAACGAATGAAAACAGCAAAATGCTAGCAATCCAGATCGCTAATACAGAGAGCACTGTCCGTACCAGCAACCGTTTTATCTTCTCCAGCCTGCCTTCCTTATGTTTAGCCATGTTAACGCTTACCTTTCATGTTGCCGGAGCTTATCAATTACTGAACCTTTTGGAACGTTTAAGCGATGTTATGCATTGATTTTAGGTGAGAAACGCCTGGAGCGGAAGTGCAAATAAACGCCAACGGCATGCGTTGCGTTTGTAATATCTTGTCGTATCTCATGCACTTCCTGAAATAAGGAATCGGTTCCATGCCGTTTTATTAATCAGTACAACGCTTTTTGGTTTTAATGATTACGGTGAAGTCACTGCAAAACGAAACATTCACTTTTCTTATTTATCATGTTGCACCATAGAGGATAATCGTCATTGAAAAGTTGATAAATGGTGTAAAGAAAATCTGCCAGAGACGGCAGAACATCGTTAAACTCTGAGCAAGAAAGCTTATGATAACGATGGATAAGTGTTTTTTAACAGGTAGAAACTTACTTTGTTACGTGGAACATTGTTAAGCCACGGAGCCAACAGCATCGAAACGTTTCTTTATAGAAAAATCATGTTATTCAGATAATTACAAAAAAATAAAGTGGCTTATAACCTGCTGGCATTTGCATATATCCTGTGACGCAGATCCCGTAAGGGAAGCCTTTAACGGCATTTAACAAAATAATTACATTCGCTGAAATTTCAGGCAGAGAAATCAATAAAATGATTCACAGCTTGACTGTGTTGCCAAATTAATGTTTTCTGTACGGAGACGCTGCTCTACATCACAGATTTTAATCAATCTTGTCGCAGCGTTTTACATATTTGCTAAGGTATTTATCAGGCACTACCCAATACCAAACTGATGCCCTGTGATAACAGATATTAATAACGGCTTCAGTACCCTTTTCCCTGGTGTTGGCGCAGTATTCGCGCACCCCAGCTCAGCTGGGGTCATTTTTTTCTACCGTCTCAACCCACGCTTTCAACACGTCCACGTCGTTTCGCCACTCCTGGTTGAGCTCGTCGACCCACTCCTGAACATTGTCCCACCATGCAGGCAATTCCGGGCTTTGAATCTGTTTAGCGAGCTGCTGCAAATGCAGTAATCCCACGGCACCTGCCGCGCCTTTGATTTTATGGCCCTCTTCGGCAATGCCCTTTTGATCGCGCGCCATCATGTTAGAGTCCAGCACCGCCAGATATCCCGGCATCATCTGTTCAAACATCGCCAGGCTTTGACGAATTAACCCCGGCCCGACCAGGTCGATATACTGCTCCAGCACGGGAATATCGAGCAGCGTCAACCGGCTGTCCTCTTCCTCGATCTCAGTAACGTCACCGTCGTCATCATGATAATCCCAGTACTTCTTGATGATCGCCGTCAGCGCCGGTACCGCCAGCGGCTTACTCAGCACATCATCCATGCCCGCTTCCAGATATTCTCGTTTATCTTTGAGCACGTTAGCGGTTAATGCCACCAGCGGTGGCAGCTGCGCCTGAGGATGCTGACGATGGATTTCACGCGCAACGTCCAGTCCAGTCATATCAGGCAGTTGGATATCCAGCAGCACCAGATCAAACTCATCCACCTGGAACATACGCAGCGCCTCGCCGCCGGTCATCGCCACTTCTACGCTACAGCCGAGTTTTTCCAGCACCGAGCGCGCAACGACGACGTTGAGTTCAATATCCTCCACCAACAGGACGTGAAGTGCGGGCAGAGGCATCTCTTCTTCTGACTGTTCATCTTCCACTTCATCCGCAATCCGCGGTGCCTGAACGGTGACGGTAAAGCAGGATCCTGTGCCCGGCGCGCTTTGTACGGTGATATCACCGCCCATGCTTTGCGCCAGCCGCCGCGATACCGCCAGCCCGATACCGGTGCCGGTTGCCGGTTTGCCGCCGTGCTGGTCTTTCACCTGGTAATACATGGCGAAAATTTTATCCTGCTCATCCTGCGGAATCCCCATGCCTGAGTCGATGACATCAAAGCGTAGCGTTTCGTCCGGCTGATAATTGACCCGCACGACAATCTCGCCCTGTTGGGTAAATTTCACCGCATTGCCAATCAGGTTCCACAAAATCTGTCGCAGCCGGGTGCCATCAGTAATGATTTTATGCGGCACCGGCGATTCAGGCTGTAATACAAATTTCAGCCCTTTCGGCTGAGCCAGCAGGCCAGAGAGATTTTCAAGATCGGCGAGGAAGCCGGTAAAGTCCACCGGCTGATTATCAAGCTGCACCTTACGGCGCTCGATTTTGTCCATTTCAATCACATCGTTAAAGATGTTGCCCAGCGTAATAGCCGAGACGTGAATGGTCTTCAGATAATTTAGCTGCTCCTGATTTAGCTCGGTATCCAACAAAATACGACTCAGGCCAACGATGCCATTAAGCGGCGTACGCAGTTCGTGGCTGATCGTAGAGATAAAGGTGGTCTTCTCACGGCTGGCGTTCTCCAGCGCGTCCTGATAACGCTTACGTTCGGTAATATCGCGTCCAAAGCCCATCAGGCCACTGCGTTTGCCGACGCGATCGTAATAAGGCACCTTACGAATTTCGAAACAGGCTTTGCGGCCATCGGGATATTGCAGCCACTGTTCATAGGTGAGCGAGACATTATGACGAAACACCTTCTCATCGGTTTCCAGCACCTTAGTCGCCGCTTCATCATCATAGACATCTTCCGGCGTCAGCCCGATCAGCTGCTTTTCACTTTTGCCGGTCAATAATTCCATGGCGCGATTACAGCCGGAAAACTGCTTGTCGATGTTGCGATAAAACACCAGGTCAGGCGAGGCATCCAGAAATGAGCGTAAAAAAGAGGATTGCTGTTCAAGTTCGATTTGGGCCTGCTCGCGGCGCGCCATCTCTTCAGTGAGCTTTTCCATCGCCTGACGTCGCGCTTTTTCCGCCTTGATACGATCGGCGATCTCCTGATTCAGCTGGGTAATGGTGAGCTGCATCTGTTGGTTTAACTCAAGGTCGCGATTGCGCATCTCCTCCAGTTTATCTACCAGCCGCGCCAGGCGCTGTCGCGACTCTTCCAGTTGCTCCACCACCACAGAAAGAAAGTAGACCGCCCAGGGAGTAATCAGCAGGCCAAAAAAAACAGAACGTACCATGTCGATGCTTTCTACGTGACCGCGCAGCACCAGGGTCACCGCCATTTGCACAATCATCGCCAGCACCACCAGCGCCGATGCCAACAGCAGAGAAAAACGCACCAGGCCAAGTTTGACCATCAAATCAACATAGTACTGTGCCAAAAGGCGAATTTGTTTCATGATTAATCCCTGTTCAAAGCAAGTCACCATCATAGCGTATTTTATTATCGGCACCATTGACGCAAACCCGCGCCGTTGCACTCTTTAAGTGCATTGCCGGCTTAGTTTGCCTGCTGGCAACGCTCTGGAGACAAAGGGCTTGACTAATTATGATGACCGCTTACATTGATAACCCGCTCGTTTGTGAGCAATCTCGCTGTAATTCCACTCTTTTTGTGCAGTAACGCCGTTACCTGCGCCTGATTCTTATTTTCCGAACGAATAAAAATTCATCTTTTTCGCTGTTTTAATCACCCACTACGTAATTAATTTTACTAATGCAAAAACGCAGTTTGATTCAAAACGATGCCCGGGTGAAAAACAGATTGTTAGCAGGCAGCGACGCAGCTAATCAGTGTATTATGCTGTAAAACACGCCAGCACCAGCATGGTGCAGAGATTCCGGCGCTGCACTACAGTGGGACGATTCACTCTGCACCGAATTGAAATAGACCTTCGATTGCCACTAATTTCATCTTAAATACTTTTAAAATCAAAATCATACGCACACAAAGAGCGATAAACAGCTGATTAACGTCGCTATTTGACCTGTGTGCGCTTTCCCGATAAGTTGGAAATCCGCTGGAAGCTTTCTCGACGGATGTTCCATCCGCCATAATTATGCAGTAATTGAGATTCCCTCTGAAGCAAGTCCGCAATACTTGTGACACCGACATAAAAGGCCATCAGGAAAGAGGCGAGTAGCGAAGTGACTATCCCTTCGCCATAACAATCGCGCCTCTTTGCTACGCCTGAGCGCCGTCGGAAATGGGGATCCACAGAGCCTGGGGAGGTTCACTGATATGTTGTACGATAAATCCCTTGAAAAGGATAACTGTGGTTTCGGCCTGATCGCCCACATAGAAGGCGAACCTAGCCATAAGGTGGTGCGTACCGCTATTCACGCGCTCGCCCGTATGCAACACCGTGGCGCGATCCTTGCTGACGGCAAGACCGGCGACGGCTGTGGTCTGTTATTACAGAAACCCGATCGCTTTTTCCGCGTAGTGGCCGAAGAGAAAGGCTGGCGCCTGGCAAAAAACTACGCCGTTGGCATGCTGTTCCTTAACCAGGATCCGGAAAAGGCTGAGGCGAGCCGCCGCATTGTGGAAGAAGAAGTTCAGCGTGAAACGCTGTCGGTAGTGGGCTGGCGCGATGTGCCGACCAATCAGGATGTGCTGGGTGAAATCGCCCTTTCCTCTCTGCCACGTATTGAACAACTTTTTATCAATGCTCCGGCTGGCTGGCGCCCGCGCGACATGGAGCGCCGCCTTTATATGGCGCGCCGTCGCAGCGAAAAACGCATCGAAGCGCTGGCTGACAAAGAGTTCTACATCTGTAGCTTCTCTAATCAGGTCAATATTTATAAAGGGCTGTGCATGCCCGCCGACCTGCCGCGTTTTTATCTCGATCTGGCAGATCTGCGTCTGGAATCGGCCATTTGCCTGTTCCACCAGCGCTTTTCTACCAACACCGTTCCGCGCTGGCCGCTGGCGCAGCCGTTCCGCTACATGGCGCACAACGGTGAAATCAATACCATCGCCGGTAACCGCCACTGGGCGCGAGCGCGTGCCTATAAATTCGATACGCCGCTGATTCCCGATCTGCAGAACGCCGCGCCTTTTGTCAACGAGACCGGCTCTGACTCCAGCTCAATGGATAACATGCTGGAACTGTTCCTGAGCGGCGGCATGGATTTGATCCGTGCGATGCGCTTACTGGTGCCGCCAGCCTGGCAAAATAATCCGGACATGGATCCGGAACTGCGCGCCTTTTTTGACTTCAACTCCATGCACATGGAACCGTGGGATGGCCCGGCGGGCATCGTGATGTCCGATGGCCGCTATGCGGCCTGTAACCTGGATCGTAACGGTCTGCGTCCGGCGCGCTATGTCATTACTAAAGACAAGCTGATTACCTGCGCCTCGGAAGTGGGCATCTGGGATTATCAGCCCGATGAAGTGATCGAGAAAGGTCGCGTTGGCCCTGGCGAACTGATGGTCATCGATACCCGTGCTGGCCGTATTCTGCACTCAGCGGAAACCGACAACGATCTGAAAAGCCGCCACCCTTACAAAGAGTGGATGGAGAAAAACGTCAAACGTCTGGTGCCGTTTGAAGATCTGCCCGACGATCGGGTGGGCAGCCGCGAGCTGGATGACAACCTGCTGGTGACCTTCCAGAAGCAGTTTGGTTACAGTGCCGAAGAGTTGGATTCGATTGTTCGCGTACTCGGCGAAAACGGTCAGGAAGCGGTAGGATCGATGGGCGATGACACGCCATTTGCCGTGCTCTCCAGCCGACCGCGCATTATCTATGACTATTTCCGCCAGCAGTTTGCGCAGGTGACTAACCCGCCGATCGATCCGCTGCGTGAAAATCATGTGATGTCGCTGGCGACCAGCATCGGTCGCGAAATGAACGTGTTCTGTGAAGCAGAAGGCCAGGCGCATCGCGTAAGCTTTAAATCGCCTATCCTGCTCTATTCTGACTTCCAGCAGCTCACGACCATGCAGGGCGAATACTATCGCGCCGATACGCTGGATTGCACCTTTGATCCGGCGCTGCAGTCGCTTGAGCAGACCATTCACCAACTGTGTGAGCAGGCGGAAAGCATGGTGCGTAACGGTACCGTGCTGCTGGTGCTCTCTGACCGCGCGATTTCGGCCACGCGTTTGCCGGTTCCGGCACCGATGATTGTCGGTGCGGTACAGGCTCGGCTGGTGGATAAAAATCTGCGCTGCGACGCCAACATCATTGTCGAAACGGCCAGCGCCCGCGATCCGCACCATTTCGCTGTGCTGCTGGGCTTTGGCGCGACGGCAATTTATCCCTATCTCGCCTATGAATCGCTGGCGAAGATGGCCGACAGCGGCGTAATCGAAAAAGATTACCGCAGCCTGATGTTGAACTACCGTAACGGTATCAACAAAGGCCTCTACAAAATCATGTCCAAAATGGGCATCTCGACCATCGCCTCTTATCGCTGCTCGAAGCTGTTTGAAGCGGTGGGTCTGCATGCCGATGTCTCTGGCATCTGCTTTAACGGCGTGGTCAGCCGTATCAGCGGTGCGAACTTCGCTGACTTTGAGCAGGATCTGGTTAACCTGGCGAAACGTGCCTGGCTGGCGCGTAAGCCGCTGGATCAGGGTGGATTGCTGAAATACGTTTATGGCGGTGAATACCACGCCTATAACCCGGATGTTGTTGGCACGCTGCAAAAAGCGGTGAACAGCGGCGAGTATGCGGATTATGAACTTTACGCGAAGCTGGTTAACGAACGTCCGGTTGCAGCGTTACGCGATCTGCTGCAGCTGCAATCCTCCGGTGAATCGGTGCATATCGATCAGGTGGAATCTGCCAGCGAATTGTTCACACGCTTTGATACCGCAGCAATGTCGATCGGTGCGTTGAGCCCTGAAGCTCATGAGTCGTTGGCTGAAGCGATGAACAGCCTCGGCGGTTACTCTAACTCCGGCGAAGGCGGCGAAGATCCGGCACGTTACGGCACCAATAAAGTGTCACGCATCAAGCAGGTGGCTTCTGGCCGTTTTGGCGTTACGCCAGCCTATTTGGTGAATGCCGATGTGATTCAAATTAAAGTTGCTCAGGGTGCAAAACCGGGCGAAGGCGGCCAGCTGCCGGGCGATAAAGTTACGCCGTATATCGCTAAGCTGCGTTATTCCGTGCCTGGCGTTACGCTGATTTCGCCACCGCCGCATCACGATATCTATTCCATCGAAGATCTGGCGCAGCTGATTTTTGACCTTAAGCAGGTCAATCCAAAGGCAATGATTTCGGTGAAGCTGGTTTCCGAACCCGGCGTTGGCACCATTGCCACCGGCGTGGCAAAAGCCTATGCCGATCTGATCACCATTGCTGGCTATGATGGCGGCACCGGTGCCAGCCCGCTGAGTTCAGTGAAGTACGCGGGCTGTCCGTGGGAGCTGGGCCTGGTCGAAACCCAGCAGGCGCTGGTTGCTAACGGCCTGCGACACAAAATCCGTCTACAGGTTGATGGCGGTTTAAAAACCGGTCTTGATATCATCAAGGCAGCCATTCTTGGTGCCGAAAGCTTCGGCTTTGGTACCGGTCCGATGGTGGCGCTGGGCTGCAAATACCTACGTATTTGTCACCTCAACAACTGCGCAACGGGCGTGGCAACGCAGGATGAGAAGCTGCGGAAAAACCATTACCACGGCCTGCCTTATCGCGTGACGAACTATTTTGAGTTTATTGCGCGTGAAACTCGCGAGCTGATGGCGGAACTGGGCGTGAAGCGCCTGGTTGATCTGATTGGTCGCACCGATCTGTTGAAAGAGCTGGATGGTTTTACCGCTAAACAGCAGAACCTCGATCTGTCGGCGCTGCTGAAGACCGCGGAGCCAATGCCGGGCAAAGCAGTATATTGCACCGAAAGCAGTAACCCGCCTTTTGATAATGGTGTGCTGAACAAAGCGTTGCACGATCAGGCGCTGCCGTATGTTGAAGCGAAGCAGAGCAAAACGTTTTACTTTGATATTCGCAACACCGACCGTTCGGTAGGCGCGACATTGTCCGGTGCGATTGCCGCATTGCATGGCGATCAGGGCCTGGCTGCCGATCCGATCAAGGCACATTTTTCTGGTACTGCCGGTCAGAGCTTCGGCGTCTGGAATGCGGGCGGCGTAGAGTTGACGCTTACCGGTGATGCCAATGACTATGTCGGTAAAGGTATGGCGGGCGGCATGTTAGCCATTCGCCCACCGGTTGGCTCAGCTTTCCGTAGCCATGAAGCGACTATCGCGGGCAACACCTGCCTGTATGGCGCAACCGGCGGCAAGCTATTTGCTGCAGGACGTGCCGGTGAGCGCTTCGCCGTACGTAACTCTGGTGCCATTACCGTGGTGGAAGGCATTGGCGATAACGGTTGTGAATACATGACCGGCGGCATTGTCTGCGTGCTGGGTCGCACCGGCGTTAACTTTGGCGCAGGTATGACCGGTGGTTTTGCCTATGTGCTGGATGAAGATGGCGAATTCCGCAAGCGCGTAAACGCCGAGCTGGTGGAAGTGCTGAGCGTGGATGATCTGGCGATTCATGAAGAGCACCTGCGCGGCCTGATTACCGAGCACGTCCAGCAGACCGGATCTTCACGCGGTGAAGAGATCCTCGCCAACTGGCATGCATGGTCAGCGAAGTTTGCTCTGGTTAAACCGAAGTCCAGTGATGTTAAAGCATTGTTGGGTCACCGTAGTCGTTCCGCAGCAGAGCTGCGGGTGCAAGCGCAGTAAGAGGTTGAGATGAGTCAAAACGTTTATCAATTTATCGACTTGCAGCGCGTTGATCCGCCGAAAAAACCGCTGAAAATCCGTAAGATTGAGTTCGTAGAAATCTACGAACCCTTTTCCGAAAGTCAGGCCAAGGCGCAGGCAGATCGTTGCCTGTCCTGTGGCAACCCTTATTGTGAATGGAAGTGTCCGGTACACAACTACATTCCTAACTGGCTGAAACTGGCCAATGAAGGCCGCATTATTGAGGCCGCTGAGCTGTCGCATCAAACCAACAGCCTGCCAGAAGTGTGTGGCCGCGTCTGTCCGCAGGATCGTCTGTGTGAAGGATCCTGCACGCTAAACGATGAGTTTGGCGCCGTGACCATCGGTAACATCGAGCGCTATATCAATGATAAAGCGCTGGAAATGGGCTGGAAGCCCGATCTGTCTCACGTGAAACCTACCGGCAAACGGGTGGCGGTCATCGGTGCCGGTCCGGCCGGACTGGCGTGCGCCGACGTCTTAACGCGTAATGGCGTGAAAGCGGTGGTTTACGATCGTCATCCTGAAATCGGTGGTCTGCTGACCTTCGGCATCCCGGCCTTTAAGCTGGAAAAAGAGGTGATGATTAAACGCCGCGATCTCTTCACCGGCATGGGTATTGAGTTTCAGCTCAACACTGAAGTTGGCCGTGATGTGCAGATGAGCGACCTGATCAATGACTTCGATGCGGTATTCCTCGGCGTCGGCACCTATCAGTCGATGCGCGGTGGTCTGGAAAACGAAGATGCGCCGGGCGTTTACGATGCGCTGCCGTTCCTGATTGCTAACACGATGCATACCATGGGCTTCGCTGAAAAAAGCGAGCAGCCTTACACCAGCATGGAAGGCAAGCGCGTGGTGGTACTGGGCGGTGGCGATACTGCGATGGACTGCGTGCGTACGTCAATCCGTCAGGGCGCAACGCACGTAACCTGTGCCTATCGTCGTGATGAAGAGAACATGCCGGGTTCACGTCGCGAAGTGAAGAATGCGCGGGAAGAAGGCGTAGAATTCCAGTTTAACCTGCAACCGCTGGGTGTGGAAATCAATGCCAACGGTCGGGTAAGCGGCGTGAAAGTTGCGCGTACCGAAATGGGCCAACCGGATGAGCATGGCCGTCGTCGTGCAGAAATCGTGCCGGGCTCTGAGCATCTGCTGCCTGCGGATGCGGTGGTGATGGCGTTTGGTTTCCGTCCACACAAAATGCACTGGCTGGCCGACTTCAGCGTCGAGCTTGACG
The DNA here is from genome assembly GCF_051851875.1 of Duffyella sp. Ts4. NCBI lineage: Bacteria > Pseudomonadati > Pseudomonadota > Gammaproteobacteria > Enterobacterales > Erwiniaceae > Duffyella > Duffyella sp. Ts4. Next base: position 72,695 of record NZ_JBLYPN010000012.1, read on the forward strand.
GTCAGGGACGTATCATCGCACCGGAAGGGCCTGAAAAAGCGTTCCAGACCAGTAACCCTAAAATCTTTGCTGGCGGCGATGCAGTGCGCGGCTCCGATCTGGTGGTGACCGCCATTGCTGAAGGCCGTAAAGCGGCAGAAGGTATCATGGATTATCTGGAAGTGTAATATGTTCACGGGCGGCGAGTGCGTCGCCCAAATCTGCGGATAAAGGCCATAAAAAAACGGACCCTGAGGTCCGTTTTTTATTTCACAACACGCAGTGCCGGTCGTCCACCACCGCGCGGCGGCGGCTCGTCATCAGAATGATCGTCTTCGTTACTGCCCGCATCGTCAGGCTTGTCGCCATCAATCACAGACATTACGGTTTCATCCTGAGCCGTATCATGATCCAGCTCATCAGCCCCTTCGTAAGCCGGTTCCGGTTCAAACATCGTTCCGGCTCCGTTTTCACGCGCATAAATTGCCATCACGGCCGCCAGCGGCACGGTCACCTGACGCGGCACGCCGCCGAAGCGCGCGTTAAAACGCACATCGTCGTTGCCCAACTCAAGGTTGCCGACGGCGCGTGGCGCGATATTCAATACGATTTGACCATCGCGCGCATATTCCAGCGGCACCAGCACGCCTGGCAGATTGATATCCACGACCAGATGTGGCGTCAGCTGGTTATCCAGCAGCCATTCATAGAATGCACGCAGCAAATAGGGACGACGAGCGGTAAGTTGCGTCATATCCATAGCGTTAGCCTCGGGCTTGCAGGCGCATTTCACGTTCAGCTTCAGTCAGAGAAGCGAGGAAAGAATCACGTTCAAACACACGATTCATATAGCCTTTCAGATCTTTCGAGCCGGTACCGACCAGTTCAATGCCCATTTGCGGCAAACGCCACAGCAGCGGTGCAAGATAGCAGTCAACCAGGCTGAACTCTTCGCTCATGAAGTATGGCGTGCGTGCAAACAGTGGCGCGATAGCCAACAGCTCTTCGCGTAGTTGCTTACGCGCGCCTTCTGCTTCCTGCGCCGAACCGTTAACGACAAGGCGCATCAGGCTATACCAGTCTTGCTCGATGCGATGCATCATCAGACGGCTCTCGCCACGCGCAACCGGATAAACCGGCATCAACGGTGGATGCGGAAAACGCTCATCAAGGTATTCCATGATGATGCGTGATTCATACAGGGTCAGCTCACGATCTACCAGCGTTGGCACGGTGCGATACGGATTGAGGTCAATCAGATCCTGCGGCAGATTATCCGTTTCAACCTGCTCGATCTCTACGCTGACACCTTTCTCAGCCAGTACGATACGTACCTGATGGCTGAAAATGTCAGTCGGACCAGAAAACAGCGTCATTACCGAACGTTTGTTGGCAGCGACAGCCATGAAAACCTCCAAGTTTATCCAGAAAAGTACTGCGAGTAGCCAGCCATAAGGCAGGTAACCTGCTTGACATCACCGCACGCAGCCGGGTTGCTGCTGTCCCCTATCCTGACAGGACGTTTGTATTCAGCAGACGGGCTAAGCGGGCGCAAAGTGACAGAGAGTTTACCAGATTTTAAGTACGTTGTGGGCGCGGCACGCAATATTTGCGCGGCAGGCCGCACACAGTGCCTTTAGATTCAGCAGGTTAGCGTTTTTGCTGCGTGCATAAAAAAACCCGCCGAAGCGGGTTTTTCGTAACAATCCTCTGCCGAAGCAGGAATTATTAACGCTTGGAGAACTGAGGACGACGACGTGCTTTACGCAGGCCGACTTTCTTACGTTCAACCTGACGAGCATCACGAGTAACGAAGCCTGCTTTACGCAGTTCGCCACGCAGAGATTCGTCATATTCCATCAGAGCACGAGTGATGCCGTGACGGATTGCGCCTGCCTGACCAGAAATACCACCACCTTTAACAGTGATGTACAGGTCAAATTTACCAACCATATCAACCAGTTCCAGCGGCTGACGTACTACCATGCGCGCAGTTTCGCGGCCGAAGTACTGTTCCAGTGTACGCTGGTTGATTACGATGTTACCACTGCCCGGCTTGATAAAGACGCGAGCGGCAGAGCTTTTGCGGCGACCAGTGCCGTAGTTTTGAGTTTCAGCCATTGCCTGTAATCCCGATTAAATGTCAAGAACTTGCGGTTGCTGTGCCGCATGGTTGTGCTCGTTGCCCGCGTAAACTTTCAGTTTACGGTACATAGCACGGCCCAGCGGGCCCTTTGGCAGCATGCCTTTAACCGCGATTTCAATCACACGCTCAGGACGGCGGGCAATCATCTCTTCGAAGGTCGCCTGCTTGATACCACCGATGTGGCCGGTGTGATGATAATAGATCTTATCGCTACGCTTGTTACCGGTTACGGCAACTTTCTCAGCGTTAAGAACGATAATGTAATCACCAGTATCGACGTGCGGAGTATATTCCGCTTTATGCTTGCCACGCAGACGGCTCGCCAGTTCAGTCGCCAAACGACCTAAAGTTTTGCCTGTTGCGTCAACAACATACCAGTCACGTTGGACGGTTTCTGGCTTAGCTGTAAAAGTTTTCATCTAAAAGCTTACCCAAATTAAGTTACACGTTGGTGAAATCCCAAACGCTTGAATAAACGGTTGAGGCTCACACGACCATCTTGACCAGCAAGCCCACCCCTTCGGATAGAGTTACCGGAGCACATCGAGTTTTGGGAAAAAAACTGATGTCGTAACGTGGGGTCGCAAGATTATAGGGAAGTCGGTGCTAAAGATCGAACCTTTTCTGCGTTTAATTTATACCTTTCTGCCGCGGCATTTTAGGGCAGATGCGGCAGGCGCAAATACTCTTCGCTTTGCATCTCCTGAAGACGCGATACGCAACGCTGATACTCAAATTTCAGCCGCGTACCCTGATAGATTTCAAACAGCGAGCTTTCCGCGGCGACCACCAGTTTTACGTGGCGTTCATAGAATTCATCCACCAGCGCCAGAAAGCGGCGCGCCTGATCTTCGGTTTTATAAATCATCACCGGCACATCAAACAGCAGCACGCTGTGAAAACGCCGCGACAGCTCAATGTAATCATGCTGGCTGCGCCCTTCCCCGCAAAGCGTGACAAAATCGATCGCCAGCACGCCCTCACGAACCCCTTTGGTCGGCATCGCGCGATGATTGATCTCCAGCACTGGCGCTTCTTCCCGTCCGCCGCCGGAAAGCGCTTTAAACATTCGATCCATCTCTTTTGCGCTCGCCTCGTTCAGCGGCGCATTCCATAAATGCGCCGAGGTCAGCGTGCGCAGGCGATAATCGATGCCGGCATCAACGTTCATGATGTCGCAGTGCTGCTTGATCTGTTCAATGGCTGGCAGAAAGCGCGCGCGCTGCAGGCCGTTGCGGTAGAGATCGTCTGGCGGAATGTTCGAGGTGGCAACCAGCGTGATACCGCGCGCAAACAGCGCCTCCATGAGCGTTCCCAGCAGCATGGCATCGGTGATATCAGAGACAAAGAACTCATCAAAGCACAGCACGTCGGTTTCCGCCTTAAAGCGGTCGGCGATGACGTTTAGCGGATCGCTCTGGCCCTGCAGCTGTGTCAGTTCCTGATGCACGCGCAGCATAAAGCGATGGAAGTGCAAACGTAGCTTACGGTCGCCAGGAATTGACTGAAAAAAGAGATCCATAATCCAGGTTTTACCGCGACCCACGCCGCCCCACATATAGAGGCCACGCACGGGCGTTTGCGCCGCGCTTTTCTCTTTGCCAATCAACTTATTTAGCCGACCAAACAGCCCTTTTGCAGGCGCAGCATCGGCAGGTTTTAAAGCGACTAACGCCTGTTGAATCGCGTCCAGACGGCTAATCGCCTCACGTTGAACCTCATCAGGTTTGAATTCATTACTGGCCAACGCCTGTTCGTAAAGCGCTAAAGGTGACGGGCTATGCATGATGCTCTCTGCTTCCATGAAAAATGGGTCAACGCCGGGTTGATCGTCGAAAAAAAGGCCGTTCTACACTAAGCGATACCGCGGCAGGATTCCACATCGGTAAGATTACCGGTTATAGTGACACTGTGGTATGCCCTACGGACAACGAAGACAATATGGGAGTCATTATGACCTGGGAATATGGGCTGATTGGTTTAGTGATTGGCATTATTATCGGCGCGGTTGCTATGCGCTTCGGCAACAAGAAGCTGCGCGAGCAGCGTAGTTTGCAGTATGAGCTGGAAAAATCTAAATCGGAATTAGCAGATTACCGTGAAGAGCTGACCAATCATTTCGCCCACAGCGCTGAGCTGCTGGATAATATGGCGCGCGATTATCGTCAGCTTTACCAGCACATGGCAAAAGGTTCGAACGATTTACTGCCTAATTTACCGGGTGAGAAAAATCCCTTTGCGTATCAACTGACCGAAGCGGAAGCGGATAACGATCAGGCGCCGGTGCAGATGCCGCGCGACTATTCTGAGAGTGCGTCAGGCTTGCTGCGCAGCGAACGTTCACCTCGCGATTAAGCAGATTTTCAGGGCGCCTTCAGCGCCCTTTTGCATACCGGATACCACAGTGTTTGCCAATGTAAGGCGAACCTTCGTTATATTCCACCTTACGCAGCGAGAGCGTTGTCACGATGAAAAAGAAATCACTTTTGTTTAGCGCATTAGCATTGAGCATCGGCATCAATCTCGGTGCGATGCCGTCAGCCATGGCGACATTACCGGCGCAGATTCAGGGTCAGGCGCTGCCAAGCCTGGCACCGATGCTGGAGAAAGTCCTGCCTGCGGTGGTCAGCGTGCATGTTGAAGGCACCGCCACGGAAGACCGCCAGGAGATTCCTGAACCGCTGAAGCGTTTCTTTGGCCAGCAGCCGGGCGATAATCAGCCGCAGCCTTTTGAAGGCTTAGGTTCCGGCGTGATCATTGATGCGGCTAAAGGTTATGTGTTGACCAATAATCACGTGGTCAATGGCGCAGACAAAATCAGCGTTCAGCTCAGCGACGGCAATGAATATGATGCCAAACTGATCGGTCATGATGAGCAGACCGATATCGCGCTGATTCAGATTCAGGGCGCTAAAAACCTGACGCAAATTAAAGTGGCTGATTCTGATGCGCTTAAAGTTGGCGACTTTGCCGTGGCTATCGGCAATCCGTTCGGCCTGGGCCAGACGGCAACCTCGGGCATTATCTCTGCGCTGGGCCGCAGCGGGTTGAACCTCGAAGGGCTGGAAAACTTTATCCAGACCGATGCGGCGATCAACCGGGGTAATTCTGGTGGCGCGCTCATCAATCTTAATGGCGAACTGATTGGTATTAACACCGCCATTCTCGCCTCCAGCGGCGGCAACATCGGCATTGGCTTCGCCATTCCGGGCAACATGGCGGTTGAACTGGCGAAGCAGCTGATTGAGTTTGGCGAGGTTAAACGCGGTCAGTTGGGCATCAAAGGCACCGAACTAACGCCAGACATCGCCAAAGCATTTAACGTCGATGCGCAGCGCGGAGCTTTTGTCTCAGAAGTGCTGCCGCAGTCAGCGGCGGCAAAGGCGGGCATCAAAGCAGGCGATATCATTACCTCGCTGGATGGCAAAACCATCAGCAGCTTTGCTGAGCTACGCGTGAAGATTGGCACCACCGCGCCGGGCAAACAGGTAAAAGTCGGCCTGGTACGTGAAGGCAAGCCGCAGAGCGTCACGGTGACGCTGGAACAGAGCGCGCAATCTACCGCCAGCGCGCAGCTGATGTCGCCAGCGTTGCAGGGTGCAACCTTAAGCGATGGTCAGACCAAAACCGGTGACAAAGGTGTGAACGTTGATGCCGTCGACAAAGGCACGCCGGCTGAACAGATCGGTTTGCAGAAAGGTGACGTTATCGTCGGCGTTAATCGCAGCCGCGTGCAGAATCTGGCAGAGATGCGTAAATTCCTCGATGCCAAACCGGCGGTCATGGCGCTTCACGTCGTACGTGGCGAAGAGACCATTTATTTACTGTTGCGATAAGTCTCAGGAAGCGGACACAACAAGGTGTGTGTCCGCTTAACTCATGTTATTCTGCCTTCCGTTCATTCCTGGCTTAAATTACACCATGTTTATCAAACTATTGCGCTCAGTGATCCTTGGCCTGATTGTCGCAGGCATTTTGCTGTTGGCTCTGCCTGCCCTGCGCCTCGGCGGCACCCTCGTGCCCGCAAGTGAAGATAGCGCAGACGAAACGCCGCTAAGCTTTAACCAGGGTGTACGCCGTGCCGTGCCAGCGGTGGTGAACGTCTACAACCGCAGTGCCGGCAATGGCGGCAGCGCACGCGCTACCACGGTGCTCGGCTCTGGCGTAATCATGAACGCCAAAGGCTATATCCTGACCAATAAACATGTCATCAATGATGCCGATCAGATTATCGTGGCCCTGCAGGATGGCCGCTTTTTTGAAGCGATGCTGGTGGGTTCTGACAGCCTGACCGATCTAGCCGTGCTGAAAGTGACTGCATCGACCCTGCCGGTCATCCCCATCAATACGCAGCGTGTCTCGCATGTTGGCGATATCGTGATGGCGATTGGTAACCCTTACAATCTTGGACAAACGGTGACGCAGGGGATTATCAGCGCTACCGGCCGCGTTGGACTCAGCCCATCCGGGCGCCAAAATTTCATCCAGACCGATGCTTCCATCAATCACGGCAACTCTGGCGGTGCACTGGTCAATTCACTGGGCGAAATGGTGGGCATTAATACGCTCTCTTTCGACAAGAGCAACGACGGTGAAACACCCGAAGGTATTGGCTTTGCCATTCCCACGCAGTTAGCCACCAAAATTATGGATAAGCTGATTCGCGACGGTCGGGTCATTCGCGGCTATATCGGCATTACCGGCCGTGAGGCGCCACAGCTGCACGGCCAGGGCAGTAATATCGATCGTATTCAGGGCATTATTGTCAGTGAGGTTGCGCCGAATGGCCCCGCCGCGAAAGCCGGCATTCAGGTCAACGATGTGCTGGTTAACGTTAACGGCAAACCGGCGATTTCTGCGCAGGAAACCATGGACCAGGTTGCCGAGATTCGCCCCGGTTCTGTGATCAACGTCGACGTGATCCGCAACGAACAAAAACTGACGCTGCCGGTGACTATCCTCGAATACCCCACGCAAAATTAGCCTTCAGGCATAAAAAAAGGAGCCCCGCGGCTCCTTTTTATTTCTGGCTAGCGCTTACTTAACAAACTCTTCGCCCTGCTGAATATCTTTTTTCAGCGTATCCAGCATGCCATCCAGCGCCTGCTGTTCAGCACTGCTCAGCGTGCCAATGGGCTTGCGCTCAACGATACCGTTTTTGCCCAGCAACAGCGGCTGAGAAAAGAAGCGCGCGTGTTCGCCATCGCCTTCGACATAGGCGCATTCCACCACGTTGCTTTCACCCTGCAGCGCACGCACCAGCGCGAGACCGAAACGTGCCGCGGCCTGGCCCATCGACAGCGTGGCCGATCCGCCACCTGCCTTGGCTTCCACCACTTCGGTACCGGCATTCTGAATGCGTTTAGTCAAATCGGCCACTTCCTGCTCGCTGAAGCTGACGCCTTCTACCTGCGACAGCAGCGGCAGAATGGTTACGCCAGAGTGACCGCCGATCACCGGCACGTTAACCTGATCTGGCTGCTTACCCTTCAGTTCGGCAACGAAGGTGTTGGCGCGAATAATATCCAGCGTGGTGATGCCAAACAGACGGTTTTTGTCATATACGCCCGCTTTTTTCAGTACTTCAGCGGCGATCGCCACCGTGGTATTGACCGGGTTAGTGATGATGCCGATCAACGCTTTCGGTGCCGTGGCCGCAACCTGCTCAATCAGGTTACGCACAATGCCAGCGTTGACGTTAAACAGATCGGAACGGTCCATGCCTGGCTTGCGTGCCACACCGGCGGAAATCAATACCACATCCGCACCTTGCAGCGCTAGCGTTGCATCTTCACCACTGAAACCGGTAATTTTTACCGCCGTTGGGATATGGCTCAAGTCAACCGCCACACCCGGTGTCACCGGCGCGATGTCATAGAGAGTGAGTTCTGAACCCGCGGGTAACTGGGTTTTAAGCAGGAGCGCGAGCGCCTGTCCAATGCCGCCTGCTGCGCCGAGAACTGCAACTTTCATCCTAAACTCCTTATAATGGTGAGGCGGAAAAGTGCGAAGAATCCCTTTTCACAGGACCCCCGTCAACCTGAACGCCAGTGGCGAGTGCGACAGGTGCTTTTGTCTGTTGTCGCACTCATTCAGACAATCGGTATTTATCTGTCTTGATTGTGAGCCGGTGTGAATGCCATGCCGTCCCACTGAATGAACATCAGCAATTTTATAACAATTTGTTCACTTTTTCCTCTGACCCAGCGCACAGTTAACGCACTTGATTCATAAAACATTTTTGTTAAGATGCGCCGCCTGAATAATTTCCTCGTAATACCCAGCAGACTGTTTGCATAAAAATTCATTTATATGCATAATAATACAGTAACCACCCCGTGAACTGGCCCATTTCACTCTTAATTTCGGTAAAATATGCGTAATCCATCCAAGCAGGAAGATCTGGTCAAGGCGTTTAAAGCCTTATTAAAAGAAGAGAAATTTAGCTCTCAAGGCGAGATCGTATTAGCGCTGCAGGAAGAGGGCTTCGAAAATATCAATCAATCCAAAGTGTCGCGCATGCTGACCAAGTTTGGTGCCGTACGCACGCGCAATGCGAAAATGGAGATGGTTTACTGCCTGCCCGCTGAGCTGGGCGTGCCCACCACCACCAGTCCGCTGAAAAATCTGGTGCTGGATATTGACTACAACGATGCACTGGTCGTGATTCATACCAGTCCAGGTGCAGCGCAGCTGATTGCCCGCCTGCTGGACTCACTGGGTAAAGCGGAAGGCATTTTGGGCACCATCGCCGGAGATGACACCATCTTTATCACGCCAGCACGCAGCTTTACCGTGAAACAGCTGTATGACGCAATCCTGATGCTGTTTGAACAGGAACTGTAATTGCTCTGCCGACAGCCAGGCTGTCGGCGCCCTTTTCGCATCTGCCTCTTTCTTTACCTCCCTTTCACCACTACCACGCTAATACGCTGCTTCACGGGCTAAAAAGCAGTGTAATCTTCCATGATCTGCCTCAACGCAGATCAATATATGGCAGCAGAGAGCACAAATAGCGCAATTTAACTATCTTCATGATTTTTGAAGGATTGATGAGCAGCAGTGCGAAATATAAGCATTTTTTATAACCTGTAGTTATTAAAAATCGACAACCGCCTAAAGTATCCCACCAAAATATTATTAGCCGAATAATGATTTCCTGCGTTATTAGATATACACTTATTTTCGTGATGAGAATCACAGTAAGCAATCTAATAAAAAACATTAACGAGGAATCTCACATGAACGTTAAAACCACTCTTGCTGCACTAAGCGTACTTTCTGTGCTCTCTTTCGGCGCCAGCGCAGCCGACCTGGTCACCCGCGAGCAGGCACAAAATCTGCAGTCTGCGGGCACCGTGAGCGTTAGCGGTCTCGACAGTTCGCCAATGACTATTCGTCAGGCGCTGTCCGATAAAGCCGATGCGCAGGGCGCCAGCAAATATCGCATTATTGAGGCGTATAACAACGGCAACTACCACGCTACCGCTGAACTCTATAAGTAACAGCGCGCGGTAGTTTTTTGAACGACATCACTCTCTCTGACGACCTGACCTACTCTGTTTAGCCTGCAGGTTGTTGACCCGAATGAGGAAAGACACCATGAAAATTAAAGCGACACTTGCAACGTTAAGTCTGTTATCCCTGCTTAGTTTTGGCGCTTCGGCGGCTCAGCTGGTGACCAGCCAGCAGGCAGCGGATCTGCAGCCAGCAGGAACGATCAGTATCAGCGGCATCGGTGGTGCGCCAACAGATTACCGTGCGGCCCTGTCACAAAAAGCTGATGAGCAAGGCGCCAGCGCCTATAAAGTGATTGAAGCACGCACCGGTGACAGCTACCACCTGACTGCTGAACTCTACAAATAAGTTTCCCCGTCACCTTGTGACGAAGATTTTGCCCCGCCATGCGGGGCATTTTTTTGCGTGGTGTTAACGAATGGAAAACAGCAGGCGGCCTTCCAGTTCCGCTTCGGCCTCTTCAAACAGCAGAATCAAAGCGCCATAGCGACGTTTCTGTCCGGCGCCAAGATGGATAAACTCAACTTCCATTGGCAGCGGCATGGCAGGCCCCATCACCGCATCCCATAGTTCATCGAGATCGTAAAATGTCTCTCCATGCGCAAAGCGTTCGCTAAACTGCCGCAAGAAATGGCTCTGGTCGACAATCTCGTTAAAATCAAATGTCGTTTTATTCATGATGGCCGCTCCCGCCATACAATCGGGCAGCTTGCGCTGCCCGGGATTTAGAGTCCGCCGATGTGCAGCGCTTTGACCTGTAAATACTCTTCCAGCCCCAGCACCGATCCTTCACGACCCAGTCCCGACTCCTTAACGCCACCAAACGGCGCCAGCTCGGTAGAAACGGCACACTCGTTGATACCCACCATGCCACTTTCCAGCGCCGCAGCGACCCGGAACACGCGCTGCAGGTTCTGGGTGTAGAAGTAGGCGGCCAGGCCATATTCAGTGTCATTGGCGCGACGAATCACCTCTTCTTCGTCATCGAAGCGGAAACAGGCAGCCACTGGTCCGAAGGTCTCGTCGCGGGCCAGCTTCATATTTTCACTGGCGTCGGCAATCACCGTCGGCTGCCAGAAGTTGCCGCCCAGCGCATGCCGCGCGCCACCTGCCATAATGCGTCCGCCGTTAGCCACGGCGTCCTGCACATGTTCTTCAACTTTTTCCACCGCTGCCGCATTGATTAACGGCCCCACGACTACCCCTTCCTCCATGCCGTTGCCGACCTTGAGTGCCTTAACTTCATCAGCCAGTTGGGTCACAAAGCGATCGTAGATAGCGTTATGAATAAAGAAGCGGTTCACGCTAACGCACACCTGACCTGCATTGCGGAATTTATTGGCAATCGCGCCTTTTACTGCCGCATCGATATCAGCATCCTCAAACACGATGTAAGGCGCATTTCCACCCAGCTCCATTGAGACTTTCTTCATGGTTTCCGCCGCGTTGCGCACCAACAGCTTGCCAACGGCGGTAGAGCCGGTGAAAGAAATTTTGCGTACTACGCTGCTGGCCATGATTGCATCGCTGATGGCATGCGTATCGCCGGCCACCGCATTCAGCACGCCGTCCGGTATGCCCGCCTGTTTTGCCAGCTCAAGCAGCGCAAAGGCGGAAAGCGGCGTATTATTGGCTGGTTTGATCAGGCCGGTGCAGCCCGCGGCGAGCGCCGCACCCAGCTTGCGTGTCAGCATGGCCATCGGGAAATTCCAGGGGGTGATCGCGGCGACCACACCTACCGGTTCCCGCGTGGCCAGAATGCGCGATCCCGCTTTGGCCGGAGGAATAATCTCGCCGTTGGCGCGCTTTGCCTCTTCGGCAAACCACTGAATAAAGCTGGCAGCATAGTCCACTTCCCCTTCTGCCTCTTTCACCGGCTTGCCCTGCTCGGCGGTCATCAGCTCTGCCAGCCAGCGCTTGTTCTCGATTATCAGCTCGTACCAGCGATACAGATATTCAGAACGCGCCTTGGCGGTTTGTGCACGCCATCCGGGGAAAGCCTGCTCAGCGGCAGCAATCGCCTGCTCGGTTTCCTGTTTGCCCGCGTTGGCAACCCGGGCAATGACCTCGCCGGTGGCCGGGTTCAATACATCAAAGGTGCTGCTCAGGCTCTGCCAGCGGCCATTGCTAAGGTAGCCGGTCTGGAAAAGCGGGTGATCGTGCAGGGACTGTGACATTTCTCCTCCTGGCGGAATTTACCATCATGTTTTCATCATTATAGTGGTGAATCGTGACGGCCGCGGCAGTGAGGCTGGCAGTGCGGCAAGAAAGTGGACAAAAAAAAGCCGCCCGCAGGCGGCTGACGATCATATTTTTATCATGGTGCTTTGATAGCGCTGCAGGATATCTGCCAGCCGGTGCACCGGTTCGGTGACGGTTGGCGGCGCGGCATACTGTGCCAGCTTTTGCTGGTAGATCTCCAGCTCTTGCAACAGCCGCTGATAATAGTACAGCCGTTTATCGTCGCTGCGTGCGGCAATGACCCGATCGGCGGTGTAGCGCATCTGCTTATGCCAGGCGGAGAGATCGTCATTCACCGGAATCTCCGCCGCACGCAGCCGCTGATGGCCGATAATCAGGGTCAGCGCCAGACGGAACTTGTTAATATCACCGGGAAACAGGTTCAACAGCAGGAACAGCTGTTGATAAAGCGCCGGTAGATGATTTTCACGACGACGCGCCTGATTGGTGGTCATCGCCGCCACCGCAGCATACATAAAGCGGTTCAGCAGCTTGCGGCCGGTGCGCGCCTTCGACTTATCGCGAATCAGCAGAATCACCAGCAGCGCCACAAAACAGCCAATCACCTGGCCAAGCGCATTGTCGAGAAACACGTTGACGCGAAACGTCATTGGGTTATCCAGCACCAGAATATTGAGCGTGCCGACCAGTGCGCCCAACGTGCCGATTTGTCGCCGCTGGATAAAAATTCCCCCCACAAACGCCAGCAGGCCGATCGCAATCGACAGCAACAGCGCGCTCTGCTGCGTAGCGGGCAGAATATACATGAAGTAGATGCCGCCCAACGGCAGCGCGACGGTCATACCGTAAAGAAAATCTTTGGCGATCATCAGGGGATTCGGCATGCGCATGGCTAACGCAGTGATCACCGCCAGCATCACCATACAGCCGCTGCCCGAGGTCCAGCCGGAATAGAGCCAGAACAGCGAACCCGCCGCCGTGGCAACAAAGGTGCGAATGCCGTTAATCATCGCGTGATGGGTTTCTGCCGAGCGGGCTTTTATCACCACTTCGCCCTGCAAAATCTGCTCTTCGATATGGCTGATACGGCTGTTGGTTTGAATGCCTTTCATCAGCAGCGTGTACTGCGATGCAGCGCCCACCCAGCTGGCCAGCGTAAGCGGCAGGGATTTACTGCTACTGGCGGTAATCACCCGGCGCAACACCTTCAGCCGTTTGCGCACATCGTTAACATCGTTGACCTCGCGATCCAGCAGCAAGCGATACTGCGGCGCGATGTAATCCGGACGGCTGTTCTGCACCAAAAAAGTTTCAGCAGCCTGAGTAATCAGCGTGAGCGAGAGCGTATTCAGCATATGTAAGCGGCGACTGACCCGCTGCCAGCGTGCCGATTCCATCATCAGCTGGCTGCGCATGCCGCCCAGCGCGGTGGTCCGACGCACCAGCCCGCTCCACGCCTTATCCACGGCGTCTTTATCGTCGTGCGCAACGCACAGTTGTAGCAGTTTATAATGATCGACCAGCAGCGATTCCACTTCGCGATCGATCACTTTTTTGATCGATCGCGGGGAGAAGATCATGTCCGCGACAATGGCGCAAACAATACCCAGCACGATCTCGCTACAGCGCTCCACCGCATATTGCGGCGCCAGCGTCAGCGCGCCATTGGCGTCGGCGGTGACCACGATAATCAGCGCCGTATAGCCCGCCAGGCCAAGTGCATAAGAGTTTTCTACCCGAATCAGTGACGACAACCAGACGCAGATGCCCGCCCACAGACAGCAGAGCAGTAGCATTACCACCGGTGCGCGAATCGTGCCAATCATGATGGCAAGTGCCGCGATACAGCCGAGAAACGTGCCGATAATACGCAGCACGCCACGGTAACGCAGCGCGCCCGAATAGGGATCACCACCGGCAGCAAAAGCCGTACCGCCAGCCACAATGGCAGCGGTCATCACCGCCCAGCGCGGCGTTTCCAGATTGAAATGAAATCCAATCATCAACGCCGCAACAACGGCAAAGGTCAGCTTGATCGGAAAGCGCAGCGTTTCAAGTTGCATCATCGCCCGGCCTAACCAAACTCACGCAGGCGATTGAAAAAGCGCATCACCGGCGAAGCAGGTTTTTGCTGGCGATCTTCCGGCCCGGTCACTACAACGGTTGCCGTGGTGCCCGAAGGATAGAGATTGCCGATCTGCTCATCAAGATGGATACGCACCGGCACACGCTGCGCCAGACGAACCCATTCCAGATTAGAATCGACCGTGGCCATGCCTTTGCTATCGACGCTGCTGCTGCTGTTGGTAATACCTGCTGCGATGCTGTTCACCGTGCCATGCAGCACGCGGTTACTGCCCAGCGGCGTGATTTCAGCGCGGTAGCCAGGGCGAATGCCATCGAGCTTGGTCTCTTCCATATACGCCAGCACGTAGAACGAATGTTGTTTCACCAGCGCGACGGCAACCGATCCGCGAGTGATAAACTCACCCTCGAAGGCGTTCAGGTTGGTTACCCAGCCGTCAGAAGGCGCACGCACGGTGGTACGTTGCAGATCCAGCGCGGCTAAATCACGCGTAGCGGCAGCTTTTGCCAGCTGATGCTCGGTGGTTTGCAAATCGTTATTGGCCTGCTCAATCTGCTCGCGTGACATCGCCTGCACGCCAAGCTGGTTGCGACGTGACGCTTCTCGCCGCTTTTCACTGGCGATAGCCTGGTAATACGCGACGTCGGCCTGGGCTTCATCCAGCGCCTTCTGAAAACGTGGACGATCGATCACAAACAGCACATCGCCTTTCTTCACCAGCTGGTTGTCATGCACCGGCACTTCGGTGATCAGCCCAGTAACATCGGGCGCAATGGCCACCACATCGGCGGTAAATTTGGCATCCCGCGTCCACGGCGATTCGGTGTAGAACACCCAGGCACGAAAAATAATGACGGCGGCGATGATCACCAGAATAACGGTCACCGCATAACGCGCGACTTTTCTTATAAGCGCTTTCACTTAAACCTCAGACCAGCAGACAGGAAACGACGTAAAACACACAGCAGTACAGCGCCGTATTGAACAGGGCCGGATGCCAGACCATATCGTAAAGACCGGTAGGCGTTAACACACGGCGTACCAGCCAGAACAGCGCCAGCGACAGAATCAACTCAACGAAAATGGGCGGGAAAGAGAGCCCAAATACAACGATAACCGGAAGCACACTCATCTTTTATCCTTAAACAAACCATGCCGGGAACGCCCTGCGATCGACGCGCTCTCCTGGAATCAGGATAAATACGCACAGCGGTAACTGCATACACTGCAGTAAAGGGATTACCGTGACGCAATGAATAATAGCTTAGCCTCAGCCAACTAAAACGAGAGAAAAGCGTAAAGGGTTTTCGCGGCGTTGCTATAGTAACGCGGCTGACTATATGTTTTCTACCAATTGTGATCTAAATCACTTTTAAGCCAGAGTGAATAATGGAACGACTAAAAAGTATGTCGGTGTTTGCCAAAGTGGTTGAATTAGGTTCGTTTACCGCTGCTGCGCGCCAGATGCAAATGAGCGTCTCGTCAGCGAGCCAAATCGTGGCAAAACTGGAAGATGAGCTACAGGTAAAGTTGCTGAACCGCAGCACACGCAGTCTTGGCCTGACCGAGGCGGGCAAAATTTATTATCAGGGCTGCGGTCGAATGCTGGCGGAAGTACGGCAGGTCCATGAACAGCTCTATGCCTTTAACAACATGCCGATTGGCACGCTGCGCATTGGCAGCTCCTCGACCATGGCACAGAACGTGTTATCGGTGATGACGGCAGATATTCTGCGTGAATATCCGGGCCTGACGGTCAATGTAATGAGCGGCATTCCCGCGCCCGACCTGATCGCCAACGGGCTCGATCTGGTGATTCGGGTTGGCGCACTGCAGGATTCCAGCCTTTTCTCACGGCGGCTTGGTTCGATGCCGATGGTGGTGTGCGCCAGCAAACACTATCTCAGTCAGCACGGCACGCCGGAAAAACCTGCCGATGTGGATAAGTTCTCCTGGCTGGAATACAGCGTGCGGCCCGATAACACCTTTGAACTGATCTCGCCAGAAGGTCTGGTCACGCGCCTGGCACCGCAGGGACGCTTTGCCACCAACGATTCGCAAACGCTGATTCGCTGGCTGAATGCCGGTGTTGGCATCGCGTATGTGCCGCTGATGTGGGTAATTGATCAGATTAATGCCGGTGAAATCGACATTCTATTTCCGCATTATCAGTCGCATCCGCGGCCGGTCTACGCGGTGTATACCGAAAAGGATAAGCTGCCGCTCAAGGTGCAGGTGTGCATCGACTATTTAACGGATTATTTTCAGCAGGTGGGAGCGGTTTATCAGGCTCATCGGGCAGGATAATAAAACGGCGGGCAACATGCCCGCCGTAGTTTGTCAGGCGGTGCCGCCGACGGTGAGTTTGTCGAGCTTCAGCGTTGGCTGACCAACGCCCACCGGCAAACTTTGTCCCTCTTTACCGCAAACGCCCACGCCTTTATCCAGCGCCAGATCGTTGCCGACCATAGAGATTTGCTGCATCGCTTCGATGCCGGAACCGATCAGAGTTGCGCCTTTCACCGGCTTCGTCACCTTACCGTTTTCAATCAGATAGGCTTCAGAGGTCGAGAAAACGAACTTGCCGGAGGTGATATCCACCTGGCCGCCGCCGAAGTTAGGCGCGTACAGGCCGAACTCCACGCTTTCGATGATCTCCTGCGGCGTGGATTGACCCGCCAGCATATAAGTGTTGGTCATACGTGGCATCGGCAGATGTGCATAGGATTCACGACGGCCGTTACCGGTCGGCGGAACGCCCATCAGACGCGCGTTCAGCTTGTCCTGCATATAACCTTTGAGAATGCCGTTCTCAATCAGCACGTTGTATTGGCCGGGAACGCCTTCATCATCAATAGCCAGCGAACCGCGCAGGCCGTCAAGGGTGCCGTCATCAACCACGGTACAGAGTTCAGACGCCACCAGCTTGCCCATCTGGCCGCTAAACATCGAGGTGCCGCGACGGTTAAAGTCGCCTTCCAGGCCGTGTCCAACCGCTTCATGCAGTAGTACGCCAGGCCAGCCAGCGCCCAGCACCACCGGAATCGATCCGGCCGGGGCGGCGACAGCAGAGAGATTAACCAGTGCCATGCGCACCGCTTCGCGCGCCCAGGCTTCCGCCCGCACTTCGCCATTTTCATCGGCGAGGAAAAACTCATAGCCGGAACGACCGCCGCCGCCACTGGAGCCACGCTCACGCTTGCCGTCATCTTCGACCTGCACGCTCACGGAGAGGCGCACCAGTGGACGCACGTCGGTAGCCAGCGTGCCATCAGTGGCGGCAACCAGCACCAGTTCATAGACGCCGCTCAGGCTGGCGCTGACTTCCTGCACGCGCTTATCGGCGGCGCGTGCCGCACGATCGACCCGGTGTAACAGATCGATTTTCTCTTCGCGGGTCAGGCTGCTCAGCGGATCGCGCGTGGGATACAAGGCGCGATGGTTCACTGCCGACAGCGTATGCGCTTTGCCGTTGCCCTGTTCACGTACGATGCTGCGTGCTGCTTCAGCACTCAGCGTGAGCGCATTCAGGGTGATCTGGTCCGCATAGGCAAAACCGGTTTTTTCACCGCTGACGGCGCGTACCCCGACGCCCTGATCGATATGATAAGAGCCATCTTTAATGATGCGATCTTCCAGCACCCAGGATTCATGGTAGCTGGACTGGAAATAGAGGTCGGCATAATCCAGGCGACGTTCTGAAAGCTGCCCCAGCAGGGCATACAGATCTTGCTGATTAATATTGTTAGCAGTCAGTAACTGCTCACTTACCAGATTCAGACTCATCGTTTCTCACTTGTTAATTAGCCATCAGTACAGCCTGCGGGAATTCCTCAGCGCCGTCAAATCACTTCGCGGAGGCGCCTTTGGTTTCGCGCGGCGCCCGCGATACTTCATCAATTTCAGGTTTATCAACCGGCCCGCTGATGTGATAACGCAAGACTGAAATTTTGTTCCAGAGCGGTGCCAGCGCTTTGCTGGCGGCGTACACCGCGGCACCGACTACCGGATTAATAGCAAAGGCGGTAGCGACGCCCACCGTGGCGGAAATTTCTGGTGCGACCACCGCTTCCATATCAATGCGGCGCCGCACTAAATCGACCTTGCCCTGCATCGCAATATCGGCTTCGATGCCGTCAACGAGCAAATTATCGGTTTGTAACTGACCGTCTTTAATCCACGCGGTACCGTTAATACTATCAAAATAGAACCCCTGGCCGAACGTATCGCTGAAATCGAGACGAAGCTTACGCACCAGCGAATCGACGCTGATCAGCCGCAGCACCTGCCCGGCGCTGCCGGTATCGACATCAGCAACATAGCCTTTGCCAAGATGGGATTTTAATACACCGGTTAATGTCGCTTCCGAAGGTTGCCACGGCGTAGAGCGCCAGTGCAGATCGTAGTGCAGGTTGAACGGCGCATCGTGCAACGGCGAGTTAACGCCGAACCAGTTAGCCGCCTCATTGATGCTTTTACCGCTGAGCTTGCCTTTCAGCGAGGTGCGCTGGTTGCCTGGACGGTTTACCCATTCACCCTCAACCGCCAGCTTCGCGCTACCGGTGTCGATCAAACCGTTAGTAAGCGCTAACGTATCACCATTGATGCGTGTCTCAGCCTGAATGCGACCCACATTCTGGCCGCGCAGCCAACACTCATCACACGCGAGACGCAGCGCGGGCCAGCCGCTGAAATCAATGGTGCTGTCGCCGCCGCCGGTGCTGCTGGCCTCAGCCGTTTTCCATTCAGGATTGTAGTAAAGATAGTCGAGATGCAGTTGCCAGTTGTTGCTGCCCGGAGCCGCGAGACTGCCGCGAATCTCTTTGCCTTTTGCCGTGGCCTGCATGCCGCCCGCCATCAACTGATTCAGGGTAATTTCCAGATCGTGCCACTGCTGGCCGCCGAGGGTCAGCGCTGGCGTACGTAATACTATGTCGCCCGGCAGGCCCTTGCCCGGTAAGGCTTTATCGCCGCCGGACGTGCCGCCAGCCTTGCTTAATCCTGCCATCATGCCCAGCCAGGCTTCACCGTTCAGCGCCGGGAGATTGACGATCATAGCTGGCCGTTCCGGCAGTGCAGGCGTGCTTTTTGCCTCGTTCAACCAGATGCCACGTTCAACGCGCAGGCCATTCTGCAACAGCCAGCGGCTGTTAAAGCGGTGGCGGCGATCGACGCTGCCGCTGAGGGTAAAGCTGTTCAGGTCGCCTTTGACACTGACCTCAACCGGCAAAGCACTGCCCGCTGCTTTATCGAGTGGCGCAGGTAAGTGACTACTTACATTTTTACCTTCCGCCTTCACATCCACGCGATAGCTGGCGCCGCCCTGATGGGGCAGATCGACCGCTACCGTGCCCTGCCACGGCAAATTGCCCTGAAGTTTTTGCGCCACTGCCGCAGGCAACAGCGTGACTTTGCCCGGTTGCCAGTCACCCAGCAGATTGACGTTGATCGCCATATCCTGCTTGTTTTCCTGGGTAGTAAATTTCACGCTCAACGGTTGACCAAACCAGTTGCCGTTCAGCTCTTCACTCTCAAGATTGCCATTATTGAAGCGGAAACGGCCGCTGAGGTTCTTTACCGTGCTGTCGAGCGGCTTGATATAGAGATCGTTATTGTTCAGCACCACGTTGCCGCTGGCGTGCACCTGCTGACCATCCAGCGGGATGTCGAGATTGAGCTTTCCGCGGGTTTTGCCTTTGACCTGCAGTTCCTCCAGTGCGCTGCCCAGTGAGCTTTTCAGCGGCGTTTGCTGGAAATAATCGCCGATATCCTGCCCTTCACCGCTGACGTTACCGGTGATAATCAGTTTCTCTTTCAGGTAATCGGGAATGATGGCGCTGATGTCGGTGACGCTGACCTTGCCCAACATCGCCTGCTGCGCTTTCATCCATAACCCATCATTCAGGAAATCGAGATCGATATCGAGGTTCTCAATATCGGGCCAGCCAGGCTGGAAAGCGTAGGTCGCGTGGCGTAGCGGCACGGTGACTTCAAACATGCCGTCGTTGTGTTTGAACGGAAAGAGCTGCGGATTCCCGGCAAACAGCAGAGTCGCATTGCTGACCTGGCCGCCTTTTATCGCCCCGCTGAGATAACGCGTCAGGTTCGACCCCAGCAACGGCTGCGGGAAATAGCGCCACGCATCGCCGGCGTTGGTGACGTTAATGCCAGCAAGGATATCGAGCTGAGGCACGGCATTCTGCGGCTGTTGATAGCGGAAATCGCCGCGCGCGTGCAGCGATCGCGCCTGTACGTCCAGATCGGTGCCCTCTAACGTCAGACTGTCGCCGCTGTGCTGCCAGCCGATTGCGCCGGTGGCCTGTTTAATTTCCAGCGGAGCTTTGAACAAGGTGCCGTAAGGCAACGTGGCGTTGTTGATGGCAAGATCAAGCCGACCATGCGCAGCGCTGCCGGTCAGGCTACCAGCGAAATGCTCCATGCCCGGCAGCAGCTTCCAGTGTTGCCAACTCAGGTCGTGCCAGTGCGCGATAAAGCGCGTCTCTTCCGGCTGCGAAAGGGGCACATCCAGCGCCAGCGCATCGATTACGCCGCGTGGCTGCAACTGCTGCCAGTTTTCCAGCAGCTGCGGCGACAGGCGGGAAAACAGCGGAATCAGCGGCGCCAGCCGTTGCAAATCCAACTTAGTCGCACGAGCGCGGAACTCTGCCTGTCGATCCGGACCAGGTAACAAACCGCTCTCCGGCTGCCAGAGCAGCGAGAAGTGGCCTTCAGGCCAGGCGATGCCATCGGTGCGCAATCGTGTCTGCGGCACGGTCAGGCTCCAGCCATTTTTAAAACGGCTGAGATGGGCCGTCAGGTTATCCACCGTCATCTGATGGGTCTGCTGCTGTTCACCTAGCCATTGCGCGCCACCCTGCTTCAGCTGCACGTCGCCCTGATACAGTTCGCCCTGCCGCAGCTCGGCCCAGGCCGCCAGACTAAAGCGCGCGCTTTTTAAGGTGGTATTGTCCTGCATCCATTGGCCCAGCCATGGCCGCACATCCACATCATCCGCCTGCATCCAGAGGCGACCGTTGTTCAACAGGCCGTTGCTGTCATCGAGATTAAGCCGTACCTGTACCACGCCATGTTGACCAGTGAAGCTCGATAAGCTCACTTCCCCTTCCGCACGGTGTCGCGCTTTTTCATTCAGCCAGCTCAGCCGTGGTATAGACAGGCGGGCGTGCTGGCCGGATGGCGTCAGAAAGCTGATGCTGCTGTCGCGCAGATCGAAATGGTCGAACTGGCGCAGAAAGAGATCGCTGAGCTGGCCGGGTTTTAAGGTGTGATGCTGGCTGTCGCTGGTGAGCAGCGGCGTGTTGGTGTGCAGTTGAAGCTGCCAGAAAGTGAGCTGACGAAACTGCCAGCGGGCGTGAAGCAGAGATTGCCAGATATCCAGCGCCAGCGTGACGCGCGAAATCTTCAGCGAATCGCCTTCAGGTAACGTGACGTTGATGTCACGCACATCCAGCGTGGGGCCAAAGTTTTCCCATTTGCCGTGCAGCGAGGCCGCATCGACCGGTGTGCCGCTGGCAGAGGAGATCGCCCTGAGGATCGGCTCACGCCAGTTATCCATCTGCGGCATCAACAGACGCAGGCCGCTAACCAGCAACGCCACGATGACAATTAAGGTGGCTGCCGTCAGTAGCAGGATTCTGGGCAGCTGCCTCACTTATCTCTCCTTGTTTTGTGCATTCTCAATACGAAAGTCGTCAACAACCTACATCATCACCACGTCAAACTGTTCCTGAGTATAGAGTGGTTCAATCTGCACTTTGACCTGCTTACCAACAAAAATTTCCACTTCTGCCAGCGCATGGGATTCATCGCTCTTCAGCGCTTCGCCTACCGCCGGGGAAACATAGACCAGGAAACGGTCGGACTCGTAGGCATGATGCACGCGGACGATTTCACGCATGATCTCATAGCAGACGGTTTCCACCGTTTTTAGCGTGCCGCGCCCTTTGCATACCGGGCAATCGTGGCACAATACATGCTCAATGCTTTCGCGCGTGCGCTTACGGGTCATTTCCACCAGGCCCAGCGCCGAGAAGCCGCTGATGCCGGTTTTGACCCGATCTTTACTCAGGGCACTTTCCAGCGAATGTAAAACCCGACGGCGGTGATCTTCATTACTCATGTCGATGAAGTCGATGATAATGATGCCGCCCAGATTGCGCAGTCGCAACTGCCGGGCAATCGCCTGCGTCGCTTCGGTATTGGTGTTAAAAATAGTTTCATCGAGATTACGGTGACCGACAAAGGCTCCGGTATTAATATCGATGGTGGTCATCGCTTCGGTCTGATCGATGATCAGATAACCGCCCGACTTCAGTTCAACCTTGCGTTCCAGCGAGCGCTGAATTTCGTTCTCAACGTCGAACAGGTCAAAAACCGGCTGTTTGCCATTATAAAGCTCCAGCTTGTCGGTCATTTCCGGGATATATTCCGCGGTAAATTCACGCAGCAGCTCCCAGGTTTGCCGGGAATCGACGCGAATGCGATCCAGCGCGGCACCGGCAAAATCGCGCAGGATACGCTGCGCCAGGGCGCGTTCACCATACAGGCGGCAGCGCGTCTGGTTACGTTTTTTACGCTCGATCACTTTGGTCCACAGGCGCTTAAGGAACGCGGCATCCTGCGCCAGCTCCTCTTCACCAATGCCTTCCGCCGCGGTGCGGATAATAAAACCGCCCTGCTCATCGCAATAGTTGGCGACCACCGCCTTCAGACGGTTGCGCTCGGCTTCACTCTCGATACGCTGCGACACGCCGACGTGTGAGGCACCAGGCATAAACACCAGATAGCGCGACGGCAGCGTAATGTCTGTGGTCAGACGGGCACCTTTCGTGCCGATCGGATCTTTCACCACCTGCACCATCAAATCCTGCCCCTGATGCACCAGCTCGACAATATCGCGCACGTTGAATTTTTTCTGCTCTTCACCAGCAACGCATTCAGTGTGCGGCATGATGTCAGAGGCGTGCAAAAAGGCGGCTTTATCCATGCCAATATCGACAAAGGCAGCCTGCATACCCGGTAAAACCCGGCTCACGCGCCCTTTGTAGATATTGCCAACGATGCCACGACGCGCTTCGCGTTCAATATGAATTTCCTGCAGGATGCCGCCATCAATATAGGCAACCCGGGTTTCTGAAGGCGTGACATTGACCAGTAATTCAGCCGTCATTTTATCCTCTCAAGGCACGCAGGGCGTGAAAATGGCTAACCAGTTCGCTGGTTTCTACCAACGGTAATCCCACGACGGCATGATAACTGCCATTAATTTTACGGACGAAGTTGCCGCCAATGCCCTGAATGCCGTAGGCACCCGCTTTGTCCATCGGCTCACCGGTGGCAACGTAGGCGGCAATATCGTCTGCGGTTAAGGTGCGGAACGTCACTTCCGTGGTCACCAGGCAATCAAGCTGCTGCTGCCGATCGGCCAGCGCTACTGCGGTCATCACCCGGTGCGTCTGGCCGGAAAGCATAGCCAGCATCGCGGCAGCATGATCGGCGTCGCGCGGTTTTTCAAGAATTTCACCTTCCAGCACCACCAGCGTATCCGCGCCCAAAACTGGCAGATCGGTAGGTGCCACCGCCACGCCCGCGCGCGCTTTATCCAGCGCCAGACGACGCACATACTGCTCGGCAGTTTCGTGATCGTCACGCTGCTCAACCACGCTGGTGATCAAACGCTCAAATTGCAGGCCAAGCTGCGTTAACAGTTCACGTCGACGCGGTGAACCGGAGGCGAGATAGAGGGATAGCATACTTTTCCTTATTGAACGGCAAACTGACGGCGGATTTTTCTCATCAATAAGAATAGCCAGGGCCAGAGGATCCCGTCGATGACGCTGCTCCAGAATATTTCCGGACGAAACGAGATATCGATCACAAGAAATTCAGCCCAAAAAACAATGACATCCATGGCAAGCGACAGCACCATAACCATTAATGCCTGCTGCCACAACGCGAGGTTGCGGAAAAGCTGGAATTTGAAGGCCACCAGGTAAGCGATGATGCTTAATGCCAGTGCTCTCACACCTAAGGTGGAGCCGGCAACCAGATCCATGATGCCGCCCATCAGGAAGCCGGTGCCGACGCTAACCCGGTGTGGCAGCGCCAGCACCCAATAAATCAGAATCAGCAACAGCCACGATGGCCGGAACATATAGAGCTGTTCCGGCCAGGGCATAATTTGCAATATCAGCGCCATAAGAAATGAGAGCCAGATAACCCAGCGACCATGGCTGCGATAGCTGCTCAAGGCTGACCTCCGCGCGTGGTGGCCGGGGTACCGTTGCTGGCGGGCGCTGTGGTTGCCGCTGCGGGTGCAGGTGGCCCCATTTCACCGGCTGGCGGCAGCACCTGCGGCATCATCTGCATCAGGCGTTCGTTGGCCACGCGGTGCACCTCATCCGGTGCCATCGGCATATCGCCATGTTTGTCAGCGCCCCACAGCAGCAGCAGATAGCGTAGACGCTGTAATCCTGCGGTTGGGCGTGCCTGAATAACGGTGTAAGCGCGCTGGGTATCCACCTTCACGGAGGACACCACGCCAACCGGATAACCTTCCGGGAAACGGCCCCCAAGGCCTGACGTGACCAGCACATCGCCCACCCGAATGTCGGTATTGCCCGGCAGGTGCTCAAGCTGCAGATCTTCGGTGCAGCCATTACCCGCGGCAATCACGCGAATATCGTTACGCAACACCTGAATCGGTAATGCATGAGAGGCATCGCAAATCAGCAGCACGCGGCTGGAGACTTTGCCCACGGCAATCACCTGACCGACCACGCCTTTATCACTGATCACCGGCTGCCCTTCATAGACGCCGTTCACGCTGCCTTTATCAATTACGGCCTGATCGGTATAAGGATCGGTGCCGGTAGAGATCACCTGCGTAACCATTTTTTGCTCATCCTGACGCAATGGCGAGCCCAGCAGTTCACGCAGACGTGCGTTCTCCTGCTTGTATTGACCCAGCATCAGGATTTCACTGTTCTTCAGAAATAGCTCTCGATGCAGCGCTTTGTTTTCCAGCTCCAGCTGCTGCCGGGAGGCCAGGGTGTCTGAAACGCTATCCAGAATCTGTCGTGGCCCGTTGGCCAGAAAATAGAATGGGCTAACTGCGGTATCCATGTAGTTGCGTATCTGGGTAAACGACCCCACCCGACTGTCGGCAATGATGATGCCTATAGCAACCAAAACCGCCAAAAACAGGCGCAACTGCAGGGAAGGTCCTCTGCTGAAAATCGGCTTCATAAATTCTGCGTAGTCCTCGGCAACAAAAAAGGGAGTGCGGATCCACTCCCCTGAGCCATGCGCGCCAGTGCCTGACCGGCCGCTGCTGGCGCGCGTAGCCTGATTGAGGCAATTATTCTTCGCTGAACAAATCGCCGCCGTGCATGTCGATCATTTCCAGCGCTTTACCACCGCCGCGGGCGACGCAGGTAAGCGGATCTTCAGCCACGACTACCGGGATACCTGTCTCTTCCATTAACAGACGATCAAGATTGCGCAGCAATGCGCCACCGCCGGTCAATACCATGCCGCGCTCAGAGATATCTGAGGCCAGCTCTGGCGGACACTGTTCCAGGGCAACCATTACCGCGCTAACGATACCGGTTAAAGGTTCCTGCAGCGCTTCCAGAATTTCGTTGGAGTTCAGGGTGAATCCGCGCGGTACGCCCTCAGCCAGATTACGGCCGCGCACTTCGATTTCACGCACTTCGTCGCCCGGATACGCCGAGCCGATCTCATGTTTGATGCGCTCTGCAGTCGCTTCGCCGATCAGCGAGCCGTAGTTACGACGCACATAATTAATGATCGCTTCATCAAAGCGATCGCCGCCGATACGGACAGATGAAGAGTAAACCACACCGTTCAACGAGATCACCGCGACTTCGGTCGTACCGCCACCGATATCGACCACCATCGAACCGGTCGCTTCGGATACCGGTAGGCCTGCGCCAATCGCAGCAGCCATCGGCTCTTCAATCAGGAAGACTTCACGTGCACCGGCGCCCTGCGCTGATTCACGGATAGCACGGCGCTCAACCTGCGTTGCGCCAACCGGCACACACACCAGCACTCGCGGGCTGGGACGCATAAAACTGTTGCTATGCACCTGCTTGATAAAATGCTGCAGCATCTTTTCAGTAACGAAGAAGTCGGCGATGACGCCATCTTTCATTGGACGAATAGCGGCAATATTGCCGGGTGTGCGACCCAGCATCTGTTTGGCATCATGGCCAACGGCCGCCACGCTCTTTGGGGAGCCGGCACGGTCCTGGCGAATGGCAACAACAGATGGCTCGTTCAACACGATGCCCTGTCCTTTCACATAAATCAGGGTATTCGCAGTACCCAGGTCGATGGACAGGTCGTTAGAAAACATGCCACGAAATTTTTTAAACATACTAAAGGATAATCCTGCAAGCTGGGGGCGGAAAATAAAATCCGCTTACTTTACCAACCACCGGGTGCAGCCACAAGGCGCAAAAACGTTCTGCTCCGGTGAAAAATTACGCATGCCGCGACCTGATACATAACCCCGAAAACGAAACCACAAGGTAAGGCTTGCATCACGGCTTAATTTCTCATTTCACAGGCTGGTAAGCGGACACAATAAACACAAATTTTAACATTTCTGGTCTGCATCGATAACGATGCATCCGTGAACGCCACCACCACTGCGCGGCTATTCTACGTGAAAGCGGTGCTTAAAGACGGTAGCTCTGTGAATATTTTTTCACATTGCTGTTTACCGGCTCGGATGAGGCAAAAAAATCACCCTGTCCACCTGACACGCCCAAATCACTGAGCGTTTGCCATTCAGAACGGGTCCGAACACCGGTGGCAAAAACGCGCGTTGGCGTGTCTTTACAGACCTCAAGCAAACTTTGTACAAACAGCTGGTTTTCGGTGCGTC
Organism: Duffyella sp. Ts4; assembly: GCF_051851875.1. Taxonomy (NCBI): domain Bacteria; kingdom Pseudomonadati; phylum Pseudomonadota; class Gammaproteobacteria; order Enterobacterales; family Erwiniaceae; genus Duffyella; species Duffyella sp. Ts4. The sequence goes on from NZ_JBLYPN010000012.1 coordinate 99,563, forward strand.
GATCGATATTTCTGACCAACCCCGGATCAAGCTTGATCAGCTCAACGTTAAACTGTTTGATATAGGCACTACTGACGACCGTCAGTCCCGCCTGATTAACTGCCAGTCGGCAACCGAAGCCGGTCAGTAAACGAAATACTGGCTGTAAAAGATTGATATGTAGACCAACATCGGCTTCTGCAAGTTCAAATAAAAATCGTTTTCTTTGCAATTTTGTACATTGCAACAGCATGGCCTTCAGCCAGCGCTGAAACGGCCGCTGCAGCAGCGCATCGCTGGTGACCGGCAAGGCGAAGACCTCTTCCGGCCAGATAGCCGATAGCGCGATGATGCGCGAAACCATCAGCCGATCAAAGGCTTCCGCCATGCCAAGTTGCAGTACCAGCGGCATAAACTCAGCGGCTAACAGCTCTTTATCGCCATCAAAAATGCGCGCCAGAATCTCGCGATGATGCACTTTGCCACCCGCCAGTACCGCCGGCTTTTGATATAACCGTGGCCCACCGCGGCTGAGCGTATTTTCCAGCAGCGTGCGCCATTTTACGCTGCCACGTCCCATTTCAATGGTGTTGCCTTCACCCACCGACCAGCCATTTCCACCTTGCAACGAAGCGTGGCGGGTCGCAGATTCCACGTTTTCCATCACCTGCTGGGTCAGCTGGCCGCTGCGAAAGGCGCTGATGCCGATATGAATCATGTCATCGCGATCCATCATCTGCGTAGGCGGTAGCGCATCCACCGCTTTGATCAGCTGCGCCGCAATGCCGTCCGCCTCTTTCAGGGTGCGGTGCGGCAGCAAAACGGCAAAGTCACTGCGGAAATAGCGGGCCAGCAGCGCACCGGGATAGCGCAGCACAAAGGTCGACAGCATATTGACCAGGTCAAAAAGATAATCTTTCGCCTGCTGATGGCCCCAGTCGTCCAGCAAGGTATCGAAATCGGGCAGGCGAATCATCATCACCACGCCATGCGTGCCGACATCCTCAGGGTCTTCCAGTAGCGTTGCCAACTGATTGTCAAAAAACAGACGATTATTCAGGCCAGTGCGCGCATCCTGAGCCGCAAAAGCACGAATCAGGGTATCAATACGGGTGCGCTGCTCGCCCGCTGCGCGCAAATCTGCCAGTAACAGATCCAGTGCGGCGCTCGCTTTAGGTGGCCACTCCAGAATTGAGCCGCGCTCAACGCTGCCGCGCTCACCGCGCATCACGCGGCTGGCGCGTTGCTCAAGGCGCTCCATGCCTTTTAACTGGCGATAGAGCCAGCGATGGGTCAGCAGCAGCAGCATCGACATCACCAGGCCAACAATGGCGATAGCGCTCAGCGTAAAAGTCCCGACCAGCGACTGAAACCAGGTGCGGGTCGGATCCAGCACCTGAACGCGCAAGGTCATACCGGGCTGCAACGGCAACGGTACGTCAAACTGACGAAAGCGGTTGGGTTCGTCCTCAAGCATGGCGTTTTGATGGCGCGCCAGCGTCAGCACGGCCTGCGAGGTATTACGGATTTCCAGATGTTCAATATTCAGCGGCGGCATCACTTTCTCCAGCCAGCTAGCCATTTGAGGTGCGGTCTGCGTGGAAAAAGCGGTATTCACTTCAGCGGCCAGCGTCTGTACGCGCTGTTCCACCCGTTGGTTGAGGATATAAAGAAAGCTTGCCAGACAGCCCACCAGCATCAGAATCATCGCCAGCGCACTTAATAACGTTATAAACGCAGATAGTTTGGTGGTTATTCGCATCCCTGTGCCTGTAAACGCGCTTATCAACAGATTGCTGCTGCAAGCACGCGTTAAAAGTGTCGTAAAGGTGTGCCGGTGGCGCACAAAGTAACACAAATTATGTCGTGAAAAATGATTGTGCCACGCGGTTACCGCGCGGCAAACCCTCCAGCGGCTATCAACAACAGATGATCGCATCTGGCTATTATTCAGTCTATTCTGATTGCAGCGGCTTATGGCCAGGAAATTTCACATTTTGTGGATAAAAGTCGCCAGCCATCACGCTTTTATTCATGCTCAGCACACTGCTCTTGCCACAGGAAAATGCCATGAAGCCGGTCAACCGTTTAACTGAATCTGATGTCACGCCAGAAGCGATTTTTAATCAGCAGCGCAGAAAACTCATGAAAACGCTGGGCCTGGGCGCGGCAGCGGCGGCTCTCCCTCAGGCCGCTCATGCTGATTTACTGAGCTGGTTCAAAGGCAACGATCGCCCGCCCGCCCCCGCTGGCCGTGCGCTCGACTTCAGCAAGCCTGAGGCCTATCAGGCAGACCTGACGCTGACGCCTGAAGATAAGGTCACCGGCTATAACAACTTTTACGAGTTTGGGCTCGATAAAGCTGACCCGGCTGCTAACGCTGGTAGCCTGAAAACCGAGGACTGGAAAGTGCGTATTGACGGCGAAGTCGCCAAACCGTTGACGCTGGATATGGATGATATCTTCAAACGTTTTCCTATGGAGCAACGCATCTATCGCATGCGCTGCGTGGAAGCCTGGTCAATGGTCGTGCCGTGGATTGGTTTCCAGCTTGGCAAACTGATTCAGGCCGCAGAGCCGACCAGCAACGCACGCTTCGTCGCATTTAAAACGGTTTACGCGCCGGATCAGATGCCAGGACAGAAAGATCGCTTTATTGGCGGCGGCCTTAATTATCCTTACGTGGAAGGCCTGCGACTGGATGAGGCGATGCACCCGTTAACCCTGCTGACTACCGGCGTGTATGGCAAAGCGCTGCCACCGCAGAATGGGGCACCGATTCGCCTCACCGTGCCGTGGAAATATGGCTTCAAAGGCATTAAGTCGATTGTGCATATTTCGCTGACGCGCGATCGCCCGCCAACCACGTGGAATGAATCCGCGCCCAACGAGTACGGTTTTTTCGCCAATGTGAACCCGCACGTTAACCACCCGCGCTGGTCGCAGGAGAGTGAACGCTTTATCGGTGCCGGTGGCATCCTGGATGTAAAGCGTCAGCCTACTCTGCTGTTTAATGGCTATGCAGACGAGGTCGCATCGCTTTATCGTGGCCTTGATTTGCGGGAGAACTTTTAGGTGCGTTTAAACCTTAAACAGATCGGCTGGCTTAAAGTGGCGCTGCATCTGGCTGGATTTTTACCGCTACTGTGGTTGATTCTGGCGATTGACCAAAACTGGCTGAGCGCCGACCCGGCCAAAGATATCCAGCATTTTACCGGCCGTATGGCGCTAAAGTTTCTTCTGGCTACGCTGCTGGTGGCGCCGTTGAGCAGAATGGGCAAGCAACCATTATTGATTCGTACCCGACGTCTGCTCGGCATTTGGTGTTTTGCCTGGGCATCGCTGCATCTGACCAGCTACTGGCTGCTGGAACTGGGTATCAACAATCTGGCGCTGCTGGGGCGGGAATTACTGACGCGCCCTTATTTAACGCTGGGAATTATCAGCTGGTTTATCCTGCTCGCGCTGGCCGTGACCTCTTTCCAGCGCGCGCAGCGTAAACTGGGCAAACGCTGGCAAACGCTGCACAACGCCATTTATCTGGTGGCGATTCTCGCGCCGATCCACTTTTTATGGTCGGTAAAAACTGTCTCCCCGCAGCCGGTGATTTATGCACTGCTGGCAGCAATTCTGCTCGCCTGGCGTTATAAAAAGTTTCGCCGCTGGTTTTCACGCTAGCCTGTTTTTCAGTGACATCGCCCCGCTTTTTGATGATTAACCGTAATGTCTCAGCACGTTACGGTTGATCAACTTCGCAGATAAGACCAGTATTTAGCTGCTAATTGCCCCGAAATCATTATAATGCCCGGCTTCGCATTCAAGATATGGCTTATTTTGGGTGCATAAGGTGACAAATTGATTTTTGCGCGGTATTTTACGCGATGCCTTAGATATTGCAGGAGATAGCAGCACAATGGCGCATAAGTTTCACATTCTGCTTTTAAACGGCCCCAACCTCAATCTGTTGGGCACCCGCGAACCGGAAAAGTACGGTTCAACCACGCTGGACGCGATTGTTAACCAATTGACCACCAGCGCCAGCGACATTGATGTGAAACTCAGCCATCTGCAATCGAATGCAGAGTACGTCCTTATCGATCGTATTCATCAGGCGAGAGAGGATGTTGATTATATCATCATCAATCCGGCTGCATTTACGCACACCAGCGTCGCTCTGCGTGACGCCCTGCTGGCGGTGAATATTCCTTTTATTGAAGTTCATCTGTCCAACGTTCATGCACGTGAGCCCTTTCGTCATCATTCCTATCTTTCTGATATTTCTGCCGGTGTAATCTGTGGCCTTGGCGCCGACGGTTATAACTGGGCTTTACAAACGGCAGTAAAACGCCTTTCCAACATAAATTAAACAGAGTACGGAACCACACTCATGGATATTCGTAAGATTAAAAAATTGATCGAACTGGTTGAAGAATCGGGCATCTCCGAGCTGGAAATTTCTGAAGGCGAAGAGTCTGTTCGTATCAGCCGTGCACCGGCTAATACCGGCTATCCCATGATGCAGCAGGCGTACGCGATGCCAATGGCTCAGCAGCAGCCAGGCCTTGCCGCCGCTGTGGCACCTGCCGCGCCTGTCGCCGAAGCACCTGCTGCTGAAATCAGCGGTCACCTCGTGCGTTCACCTATGGTAGGTACCTTCTACCGTACCCCAAGCCCGGATGCGAAAGCGTTCGTTGAAGTGGGCCAGAAGGTTAGCGCCGGTGATACGCTGTGCATCGTTGAAGCGATGAAAATGATGAACCAGATCGAAGCCGACAAGTCTGGCGTGGTGAAAGCCATTCTGGTCGAAAGCGGCCAGCCGGTGGAGTTTGACGAGCCGCTGATCATCATCGAATAACGGGGCCTACCATGCTGGATAAAATTGTCATTGCCAACCGCGGCGAGATTGCGCTGCGCATTTTACGCGCATGCAAAGAGCTCGGTATCAAAACGGTGGCGGTTCACTCAAGCGCTGACCGTGATCTGAAGCACGTGCTGCTGGCAGACGAAACCGTCTGCATCGGCCCGGCACCGTCGGTCAAAAGCTACCTGAATATTCCTGCGCTGATTTCGGCTGCCGAGATCACCGGCGCGGATGCTATTCACCCAGGTTATGGTTTTCTGTCCGAGAACGCCGACTTTGCTGAGCAGGTTGAACGTTCCGGCTTTATCTTTATCGGCCCGAAAGCAGATACCATTCGCCTGATGGGCGATAAAGTTTCTGCCATCAACGCGATGAAAAAAGCAGGCGTGCCGTGCGTGCCGGGTTCCGACGGTCCGTTGACCGACGATATGGAAAAAAACCGTGCCTTTGCTAAACGCATCGGTTATCCGGTGATCATCAAAGCCTCTGGCGGCGGCGGCGGTCGCGGTATGCGCGTCGTGCGCGGCGATAAAGATCTCGAAACCTCTATCAACATGACCCGTGCGGAGGCGAAAGCTGCCTTTAACAACGACATGGTGTACATGGAGAAATACCTCGAGAACCCACGTCACGTTGAAATCCAGGTTCTGGCTGATGGCCAGGGCAAAGCGATCTATCTGGCAGAACGCGACTGCTCCATGCAGCGTCGTCACCAGAAAGTTGTCGAAGAAGCGCCAGCGCCAGGCATCACCGCCGAGCAGCGTCGCTTTATCGGTGAGCGTTGCGCCAAAGCCTGTGCGGAAATTGGCTATCGCGGTGCCGGTACCTTTGAATTCCTCTACGAAAACGGTGAGTTCTACTTCATTGAGATGAACACCCGTATTCAGGTTGAACATCCGGTAACCGAAATGATTACCGGCGTTGACCTGATTAAAGAGCAGCTGCGCATTGCCGCAGGCCAGGGCTTGTCCCTGACGCAGGATGAAGTGGTCATTCGCGGTCATGCCGTGGAATGCCGTATCAACGCTGAAGATCCAAATACCTTCCTGCCGAGCCCGGGTAAAATTACCCGTTTCCACGCGCCGGGCGGGTTTGGCGTTCGTTGGGAGTCGCATATTTATGCCGGCTATACCGTGCCGCCTTATTACGACTCCATGATCGGCAAGCTGATTACCTATGGGGAAACCCGTGAGGTGGCGATTGCACGCATGAAAAACGCGCTGGCTGAACTGATCATCGACGGCATTAAAACCAACGTTGAACTGCAGATGAAAATCATGTCCGATGAGCACTTCCAGCAGGGTGGAACCAATATCCACTATCTGGAGAAAAAGCTCGGGTTGCAGGAAAAGTAATCGCGTTCTGAGTACCCTGAAGGCCGGTTATCCGGCCTTTTGTTTTTCCAGCTTTCGGCGTTTCGCATTGAGGATGTGCTGATGGATGCGCGCTTTATCCAGGCTAACAGAGAGGCTCGTTGGTCGCTGCTGTTGGCTGTCGCTTATCTGACCGTTTGGGGCCTTTGCGCCTGGCTGGGTGGCAATCAACCCGGCATTGCCGGTTTGCCGCTCTGGTTTGAACTCTCCTGCCTGTTTGCTCCCGTGCTGTTTATCGTGCTTTGCGCATTGATGATTCGTCTGGTATTCAAAAATATCCCGCTGGAGGAGCCGCATGGACGTTAACATTATCCTGCCGCTGTTCGCCTATTTGCTGCTGGTGGCCGCCCTTTCGGTGTGGGCAATGCGTAAACGTCAGCAAGGCAGCTTTTTAACGGAATATTTTTTAGGCAGTCGCTCGATGGGCGGCTTTCTGCTGGCGATGACATTAACCACCACTTATATCAGCGCAAGCTCCTTTATTGGTGGGCCCGGTGCGGCCTATAAATATGGTCTTGGCTGGGTGCTGCTGGCGATGGTGCAGGTGCCGGCCGTCTGGCTGTCGCTGGGTATCCTCGGCAAAAAATTTGCCATTCTTGCCCGCCGGCATAATGCCATTACGCTGAACGACATGCTATATGCGCGTTTTCGCAGCCCGCTGTTGATTTGGCTGGCCAGCCTGAGCCTGCTGGTGGCCTTTGTTGGTGCCATGACCGTACAGTTTATTGGCGGGGCCAGGCTGCTGGAGACGGCTGCCGGCATTCCCTACGATACCGGCCTGATCATCTTCGGCGGCACCATTGCGGTCTATACCGCTTTCGGCGGCTTTCGTGCCAGCGTGCTGAACGATGCTATGCAGGGTATTGTGATGCTGGCTGGCACCTTTTTGCTGCTGTTCGCCGTGATTCACGCAGCTGGCGGCCTCTCTACCGCCGTGGAAACCTTACAGCGCATCGATCCTAAGCTGACTCAGCCGCAAGGCGTGGGCGATATCATTAATCCCGCCTTTCTGGCCTCGTTTAGCGTGCTGGTCTGTTTTGGCGTGATCGGTTTGCCGCATACCGCCGTGCGCTGCATCTCTTACAAAGACAGCCGGGCCGTGCATCGTGGCATTATCATCGGTACTCTGGTGATGAGTGTGCTGATGTTCGGTATGCACCTCGCTGGCGCGCTGGGTCGTGCGGTGTTGCCCGATCTTACCGTTCCGGATCAGGTGATCCCCCGGCTGATGATCACCGTATTGCCGCCCTTTGCTGCCGGGATCTTTCTCGCGGCGCCGCTGGCGGCGATCATGTCGACGATCAATGCACAATTGCTACAATCCTCCGCCACGATCGTGAAGGATCTCTATCTGCGTCTTTATCCTCAGCAGATCACCAATGAGCCGCGGGTAAAATTACTGTCTGCCAGCATCACTTTTTTACTCGGGTTGCTGCTGCTGATCGCGGCATGGAATCCACCGGATATGCTGATCTGGCTTAACCTGCTGGCGTTTGGTGGCTTAGAGGCGGTATTTTTATGGCCGCTGGTGCTGGGTCTGTACTGGAAAAAAGCCAACGCAGCGGGCGCGCTCAGCGCCATGATCGTCGGGGCGCTGAGCTACACCCTGCTGGCCAGCTTTAAGCTGCAGCCGGGCGGATTTCATCCGATTGTGCCTGCATTAACGCTCAGCCTGCTGGCGTTTTTAGTGGGCAACCTGTTTGGTCAGACGCCGCACGAGGCGGATGGCGACGACTTTGCATAAATAAAGAGAATTGCTATGCCATGGATTCAAATCAAGATTAATACCACCGGCGCGCATGCTGAAGAGCTGGGCGATGCGCTAATCGAACTGGGCGCCGTTTCGGTGACTTTTCAGGACACCCATGATAATCCGGTTTTCGAACCGCTGCCGGGTGAAACCCGTTTGTGGGGCGATACCGATATTATTGGCCTGTTCGATGCCGAAACCGACATGGAACCGGTGGTACAGAGCATGGGTCAGCATCCGCTGTTAGCGGTGGATTACCATTACAAAATTGAGCAGATTGAAGATAAAGACTGGGAGCGTGAGTGGATGGAGAACTTTCATCCCATGCGTTTTGGCGAACGTTTGTGGATCTGCCCGAGCTGGCGCGACGTACCCGATCCTGACGCGGTTAACGTCATGCTTGATCCGGGTCTGGCATTCGGCACCGGTACCCATCCCACTACTGCGCTCTGCCTTGCCTGGCTTGATGGTCTGGATCTGGCTGGCAAAACGATCATCGACTTTGGTTGTGGATCCGGCATTTTAGCCATCGCCGCGTTGAAACTGGGCGCTGCTCAGGCGATCGGGATCGATATCGATCCGCAGGCGATTCAGGCAAGCCGCGATAACGCTGAACGCAACGGCGTGTCGGACCGACTTTCCCTCTATCTGCCGCATCAGCAACCTGACAATCTCAGCGCCGATGTGGTGGTAGCTAACATTCTGGCGGGTCCTCTGCGCGAGCTGGCACCGCTGATTGGTGTGCTACCGAAAGCGGGAGGACATTTAGGCCTGTCGGGCGTTCTGGCGAGCCAGGCGGAAAGCGTGTGCGAAGCCTATGCCGATCGCTTTCAGCTCGATCCAGTAGCAGAACGCGAAGAGTGGTGCCGCATTACCGGTATCCGCGCCTCCGCCTGAGACCTGTCTCAAAACGCCCTGCGGTGCTCGCCACAGGGCGTTTCTTTACAATCGTTTGGGTACTATCCCCGCCAGAAATTAGTGCTGTTTCTGCGCTGTTGTTATACCGCGCATTCGGTTATTAACACTGGGGAAGTCTCTGAAATGAAATTAAAATATACGCTCTGTGCTCTGGCTATTTCCGCTGCACCTTTCTCCTGGGCCCACGATCATCACTGGTCTTATGAATCACCCGATCAATGGGGCGAAATCGACGCCGATTTTGCTACCTGCAAAAACGGCCAAAACCAGTCACCTATCGATATTCGTAGCGCGGTAAACGGTCAGCTACAGCCGCTGGCGGTGAAATATAACGCTAAGCAAAAATCGATTGTGAACAATGGCCACACCGTGCAGATCAACGTGCAGGATGGCGATGATATCAAGGTTGATGACGAAACGTTTACCCTGCGCCAGTTCCATTTCCATACGCCAGCAGAAAACATGATTAACGGCGAATCCTTCCCGCTTGAAGTGCATTTTGTGCACAGTAGCGCTCAGGGCGGCCTGGCGGTAATGGGCGTGATGTTTAAACCCGGCGCAGTGAATCCTACTTTGGAGGCGATCCTGCGCAGCGTGCCTGCAAAGGTGAATGAAGAGAAACGCTTGAATAAGCCGCTTGATCTTTCGTCACTGAAACCGGTAAACAAACAGTACTATCGCTACAGCGGATCGCTGACGACCCCCCCTTGCACAGAAGGCGTACGCTGGCTGGTAATGAAATATGCGGTTTATGCTTCGCCTGCCCAAATTGCCTCGTTTGAAAAAATCCTCGGCGAGCATGGTAACAGCCGTCCGGTACAGACGCTCAACGGCCGTGTAATTGTGGAATAATCCTGCTAAATCCTGATAAAACATCATGATATTTACCGCCAAATGTGCTGTACATAAGGCTATTTGGCGGTTTTTATCGGGTGATTAGGCTTAAAAAAAAAGAAATTATTTGTATACTTTTTCACCTTAAAATCACATAACTCGTTGTTATAAATAATTAAAAAAAAGTAACGTCCCGTTGTTATTCTCTTCCTGCTGCTTTCTGTACCCAATTGTTCAAAACTTGGCCTTTCATCTTCTGAAAAAAATGCGTAATATACGCCGCCTTGCGAACAGTTATGGTCACTTCTTTTTCATGCGCATTGGACACCACCAGCTCCGTAATCGACTGATTGCCGCCCCGATGGCCGGGATAACAGACCGGCCCTTCAGGACATTGTGTTATCAGTTAGGCGCCGGAATGGCAGTGTCTGAGATGCTTTCGTCGAACCCGGAGGTTTGGGCAAGCGATAAGTCGCGTTTGCGCATGGTTCATAGTGACGAGCCTGGAATACGCACCGTGCAAATTGCCGGTTGCGATCCCGATGATATGGCACAGGCAGCGCGCATTAATGTGGCTTCCGGTGCTCAGATTATCGATATAAACATGGGCTGCCCGGCGAAAAAGGTGAATCGCAAGCTGGCAGGTTCGGCACTGCTGCAACACCCTGAGTTAGTGAGATCGATTCTTCTCGCGGTGGTGAATGCAGTTGACGTGCCCGTTACGCTGAAGATACGTACCGGCTGGGATACTGAAAATCGCAATTGCGTAGAGATTGCCCAATTGGCCGAACGGTGTGGCATTCAGGCCCTGACCATTCATGGACGCACTCGCGCCTGTTTGTTCAACGGCGAAGCTGAATACGACAGCATTCGGACAGTTAAGCAGAACGTTTCCATTCCGATTATCGCGAATGGGGACATTACTGACCCGCATAAAGCCAAAGCAGTGCTGGACTATACGGGGGCTGATGCCCTGATGATAGGCCGCGCTGCCCAGGGAAGACCGTGGATCTTCCGGGAAATCCAGTACTACCTGGACACTGGGGAGTTGCTTGCTCCTCTGCCAATGGCAGAGATAAAGCACTTGCTGATTGGACACATACGGGAACTGCACGACTTTTACGGTCAGCGCAAGGGATACCGTATTGCCCGAAAACACGTCTCCTGGTATCTCCAGGAGCACGCCCCTGACGACCAGTTTCGGCGCACATTCAACGCCATTGAGGATGCCAGCGAACAGCTGGAGGCGTTGGAGGCATACTTCGAAAATCTTGCGTAAACGAAATAAAGAGCTGAAAGAACTATGTTCGAACAACGCGTAAATTCTGACGTACTGACCGTTTCTACTGTTAACTCACAAGACCAGGTGACCCAAAAGCCACTGCGTGATTCAGTTAAACAGGCACTGAAGAACTATTTTGCTCAACTGAATGGTCAGGATGTTAACGATCTCTATGAGCTGGTATTGGCTGAAGTGGAACAGCCTCTGTTGGACATGGTAATGCAGTATACCCGTGGCAACCAGACCCGTGCTGCTCTGATGATGGGCATCAACCGCGGTACGCTGCGCAAGAAATTGAAAAAATATGGCATGAACTAAGTTCATGACCGGAAAAAAAAGGCGCGCCTTCGGGTTAGCGCCTTTTTTTTAATCACTATTCTGCCGATTGAAATGTCTGAATCGTGTAAAAATTCCGCTTGTTATTCAACTTTTGATTCATCATGCTGTCCAACGATCTGTATCGCGACTGATGTACATCTTTATGCGTTACCGTCATCCATTACTGCATAACGAGATATCGATGAAATCAGCACCTCGCTTTTCCCGCCATATGCTCCATCCACGTTACTGGTTAACCTGGTTTGGTCTTGGCCTGCTTTTCTTACTGGTACAGCTGCCGTTTCCTTTGTTAGAGAAACTGGGTATCTGGCTGGGCCGTACGTCCATGAGGTTTCTGAAACGCCGTATGCGCATTACGCAGCGTAATCTGGAGCTCTGCTTCCCGGACCTGAGTGAAGCCGAACGCGATGCGCTGATCGTCCACAATTTTGAATCTCTCGGTATGGGCCTGATGGAAACCGGGATGGCCTGGTTTTGGTCAGATGAACGCGTCAAACGCTGGTTCACCGTCAACGGGTTGCATAACCTCAAAAGCGCGCAGGAAAAGAAACGCGGCGCATTAATTATTGGCGTGCACTTTATGTCACTTGAATTAGGTGGCCGCGCGATGGGTCTGTGCCAGCCCATGATGGCCATGTATCGTCCGCATAACAACAAACTGATGGAATGGGTACAGACCAAAGGTCGTACGCGTTCTAATAAAGCGATGATTGATCGTCGTGATCTGCGTGGCATGGTAAAAGCGCTGAAACAAGGTGAAGCGGTTTGGTTTGCCCCGGATCAGGATTACGGTCCGAAAGGCAGCGTGTTCGCTCCGCTGTTCGCGGTTTCTCAGGCCGCTACCACTAGCGGCACCTATATGCTGGCGCGCATGGCAAAACCAGCGATGATCACCGTCGTACTGATTCGTAAAGAACAGGGTCAGGGATATGAGCTGGTTATTCAGCCTGAGTTGCAGGACTATCCGCTGGATAATGAACATGAGGCCGCAGCCTACATGAACAAAGTGATTGAACGCGAAATCCTGCGCGCGCCAAGCCAGTATCTGTGGCTTCATCGCCGCTTCAAAACGCGCCCTACGGGCAAAGCATCGCTTTACTAAGCCTGATTAGCGTTATCAAAGCCCGCCGATGTGATCGGCGGGCTTTTTTTTTGCAATTTTTCAGCAACGCCCTTCTCGTTTCGCGTCAGCGCTCACATCGCCTCTATCTGGTGAAACTTTTTGCACCAAATGTGATCCTGTCGACTCACGCCGCACCGCTTTAGTGCGCGATATTAAGTGAACTTTCCAGTTACGTCAGGTTATTAACAGATATTTTCAACAAATTCATACTGCTTCAAACCTGGCATTGCCTTTGCAAAGTCGTGGGTGGCTAACCACCTCAGACAGCAAAAGCGCGCATTAAGGTGCGCTGCTCACCATAACAATATGCTTCGCCACACAGGATGCTTTATGAAAAAAATGATGCTTACCACTTTGGTTGCGGCCGCCTCTCTGCTTACGCTGGCTAATCAGGCTCATGCAGGCACAACGCTGGATGCCATTAAAAAGAAAGGTTTTGTTCAGTGCGGCATTAGTGATGGCCTGCCTGGATTCTCCTATGCTGATGCCAGCGGCAAATTTACCGGTCTCGATGTGGATGTCTGCCGTGCTGCCGCTGCCGCTGTATTTGGCGATGCGACAAAAGTGAAATATACACCGCTGACTGCAAAAGAACGTTTCACCGCGCTGCAATCTGGCGAAGTCGATATTCTTTCACGTAACACCACCTGGACATCAGCGCGCGATGGCGGCATGGGCTTCTTGTTTGCCGGCGTGAATTATTACGATGGCATCGGCTTTTTGACTCACAACAAAGCAGGCCTGAAAAGTGCTAAAGAGCTGGATGGCGCCACCGTCTGTATTCAGGCCGGGACCGATACCGAGCTGAACGTCGCCGACTTCTTTAAATCCAACAAAATGACCTACACGCCGGTGACGTTCGATCGTTCGGATGAGTCGGCAAAAGCACTGGATAGCGGACGCTGCGATACGCTGGCTTCCGATCAGTCTCAGCTTTATGCGTTGCGTATCAAATTGGGCAAACCGGATGAGTTCATCGTCTTACCTGAAGTGATTTCAAAAGAGCCTCTGGGTCCGGTAGTGCGTCGTGGCGATGATGACTGGTTTACCATCGTAAAATGGTCGTTCTTCGCGATGCTGAATGCCGAAGAGATGGGCATCAACTCTAAAAACGTCGATCAAATGGCCGCTAAGCCAACCACGCCGGATATGGCACATCTGCTCGGTGCAGAGGGCGACTTTGGCAAAGACCTGAAGCTGGATAATAAGTGGGCTTACAACATCATTAAGCAGGTAGGTAACTATCAGGAAAGCTTTGACCGTAACGTGGGTAAAGACAGTGCGCTGAAAATTGCACGTGGTCAGAACGCGTTATGGAATCAGGGTGGCATTCAGTACGCTCCGCCAGTGCGTTAATTTCTGCTCGCTCTTGTTTATCACCGGACGCCTTTCTGGCGTCCGGAACAGTAATGTCGTCACTGAGGTTGCATCATGTCTCAACGCCCAACCGTGAAAAGGGATTTCTCATTTTCCAACCCTGCGGTTCGCGCCTGGGTGTACCAAATCATTGCGGTAGCCGCTGTGATACTGGTTGTGGGTTATCTGGTTCATAACACTATCGTTAACCTGGCTAATCGCGGCATTACGTCGGGTTTTGGTTTTCTCGAGCGCACTGCCGGTTTTGGCATTGTTCAACATCTGATTGAGTATTCAGAAAGCGATACCTACGCGCGCGTGTTTCTGGTCGGATTGACCAATACGTTGCTGGTATCAGCGCTGTGTATCGTTTTCGCCTCGATCCTGGGTTTCTTTCTCGGTCTGGCCCGCCTGTCGGACAACTGGCTGCTGAGAAAAATTTCAACCATCTACATTGAGACGTTCCGTAATATTCCACCGCTGCTGCAGATCTTCTTCTGGTATTTTGCTGTGCTACGTAATCTGCCTGGCCCGCGTCAGGCACTTAGTGCATTTGATTTAACCTTCGTCAGCAACCGCGGACTCTATATTCCCTGGCCACAATATGCACCGGGCACGCTGCCGTTTTTAATCGCCCTGCTTCTGGCCATCATTGGCACCATCGCGATATATCGCTTTAACCGTCAACATCAGGTTAAAACCGGCCAATTGCGTCGTACCTGGCCCACAGCCATTGCTATGTTGCTGGTATTTCCGGCGATAGCCCATGCCATATTTGGCGCGGCCATGCACTGGGATATTCCAGTTTTGCGCGGCTTTAACTTCCGTGGCGGCTTTGTGCTGATCCCTGAACTGGCTGCGCTGACGCTGGCACTCTCTATTTATACGTCATCGTTCATCGCTGAGGTTATTCGCTCAGGGATTCAGTCAGTGCCTCACGGCCAACATGAGGCGGCACGCTCATTAGGATTGCCTAATCCAGTTACGCTACGACAGGTAATCATCCCACAGGCGATGCGCGTCATTATCCCGCCGCTAACCAGCCAGTATTTAAACATCGTTAAAAACTCCTCACTGGCAGCGGCGATCGGCTATCCCGATATGGTGTCATTGTTTGCCGGTACGGTGCTCAATCAAACCGGACAGGCGATAGAAACCATTGCGATTACCATGGCGGTTTATCTGATTATCAGCCTGATTATTTCACTGTTAATGAATATCTATAACCGCAAAATTGCGCTGGTTGAGCGCTAAGAGAATAAATATGACGGTGACAACGCATCAACCACAGGCAGCACCAGCCAGCTTTCCTTCACGGGCATGGCGCTGGGCACGCAAAAATCTGTTCTCCAGCTGGGGCAATAGTCTGCTAACCCTGTTTTGCCTGTGGATCATGTGGATGGTTATTCCTCCGGCGCTGAATTGGCTGATTTTTCAGGCTAACTGGTTGGGTACCACCCGTTCAGACTGTACTAAAGAGGGGGCCTGCTGGGTTTTCATTCATGCACGTTTTGGCCAGTTTATGTATGGCCTCTATCCGCATGAACTGCGCTGGCGCATTAACCTTACTCTAATAATTGGCCTGCTTTCCCTGATACCGATGTTTGTAAAAAGCATGCCGCATCGCGGACGCTACATTGCTGGCTGGATTATCGTTTATCCAGTCGTGGTTTGGTTTCTGCTGTACGGGGGATTCTTCGGCCTTGAGCGGGTTGAAACTCGCCAATGGGGCGGCCTGACGCTGACGCTGATTATTGCCGCGGTAGGTATTGCCGGTGCATTGCCGCTGGGCATTTTACTGGCGCTGGCTCGTCGCTCACGTATGCCAGTAGTACGCACACTATCGATCATTTTCATCGAGTTCTGGCGCGGCGTTCCACTGATAACCGTGCTGTTCATGTCATCCGTCATGCTGCCTCTTTTTATGGCGGAAGGAACATCGATCGACAAACTGATCCGTGCATTGGTAGGGGTGGTGCTATTCCAGTCTGCTTATGTTGCGGAGGTGGTACGTGGCGGCTTACAAGCGCTGCCTAAAGGGCAGTATGAAGCTGCAGAGTCGCTGGCGCTGGGATACTGGAAAACGCAGGCGTTCGTGATCCTGCCTCAGGCATTGAAGTTAACGATTCCGGGGCTGGTTAACACCATTATCGCCCTGTTTAAAGATACTAGCCTGGTGATCATTATTGGCTTATTCGACCTGTTCAGCAGTGTGCAACAGGCAACCGTTGATCCGACCTGGCTGGGAATGTCGACCGAGGGTTATGTGTTTGCTGCCCTGGTTTACTGGATTTTTTGTTTTAGCATGTCGCGCTATAGCCAGTATCTGGAGAAGCGTTTTCATACTGGCCGCACCGCACACTAAGGAATATCATGACCCAATCTATGATTAAAGATGCCGATAACCTGATGATATCCCTTGATAATGTCAATAAATGGTATGGGCAGTTTCATGTACTTAAAGATATCAATCTGCAGGTTAAACCGCGTGAGCGTATTGTACTCTGTGGCCCATCAGGCTCGGGAAAATCGACCACCATACGCTGCATCAATCATCTTGAAGAACATCAGCAGGGACGGATTGTAGTAGATGGCATTCATCTGAACGATGACCTGCGCAATATTGAACGTGTGCGCACAGAAGTTGGCATGGTATTCCAACACTTCAACCTTTTTCCCCATCTTACCGTACTGCAAAACTGTACTCTGGCGCCGACATGGGTACGTAAGACACCTAAGAAAGAAGCAGAACAGCTGGCTATGCATTATCTGGAACGGGTACGCATTGCTGAGCACGCCCATAAGTTTCCTGGACAGTTATCCGGCGGTCAGCAACAACGAGTCGCTATCGCCCGTTCGCTGTGCATGAAGCCGAAAATTATGCTGTTTGATGAGCCAACTTCAGCGCTTGATCCGGAGATGGTTAAAGAGGTACTGGATACGATGATTGGCCTGGCCGAAGATGGTATGACCATGCTTTGTGTAACGCACGAGATGGGTTTTGCTCGTACGGTAGCCGATCGGGTGATCTTTATGGATCGTGGTGAAATTGTTGAGCAGGCTCCGCCGACAGAATTTTTCTCACAACCTAAATCTGAGCGTACACGCGCCTTTCTGTCTCAGGTAATTCACTGACGAAGTGCAGTGAAACCAGAGAAGCCCTTGGCCGCTGGAGTTGCCGAGGGCTTTTTTTTGCGCTGATAGATTAAACCACGCTGCTTTCGCCCATTTGAAGTGATCTCAGGATTAAAATGAACTGCAGGCGGTGAAGCAGTTAAGGCAGTTAAGGCAGTTAAGGCAGTTAAGGCAGTTAAGGCAGTTAAGG
>NZ_JBLYPN010000013.1:0-106928 GCF_051851875.1 Duffyella sp. Ts4
CACGACCTTGCCAAGGTCGGGGTCGCGAGTTCGAGTCTCGTTTCCCGCTCCAAAATTTTTTCTCTTCTTCAGTTATCCACAGCGATAAGCGCCAT
Source organism: Duffyella sp. Ts4 (assembly GCF_051851875.1). Classification (NCBI taxonomy): domain Bacteria; kingdom Pseudomonadati; phylum Pseudomonadota; class Gammaproteobacteria; order Enterobacterales; family Erwiniaceae; genus Duffyella; species Duffyella sp. Ts4. The sequence goes on from NZ_JBLYPN010000013.1 coordinate 96, forward strand.
TTTTTCGGCGTCGTCAGCCTGTATCAAAACCATTGTGAACAGAGTTATCCACAATCCAGCTATTTTCTTATGCTGCTGAATCGATACATATTTTCTTACGCCTTCTTTTTAACTCTTTGAATATTCTGTTAATATTTTTATTTCAAATTGTTATGCAGATCGCTTGCGGAAACTATGTCAGTTGAATGACAACGCTTTTTTAATTTTATTCACAGCATGTGGAAAAGCCATCAGGCATCTCTCGGCAAGCCTTTTTCTACCGCACGAACCAGACGTTTTTGCTGCGGAAGTTGCACATCAATCGCATTTCGCGCACGTTTTTCGCGCTGCTGCGCCATTGCCCAGTGAATATGCTCATCGAGCATGGCATTTTCGCCGAGTCGCGATGCCAGAACGGCGTAGTGATCGTCGTGCCAGGGTGCATTGCCTAACGCCACGGCAACGTTGCGCAGCCAGCGCAAATGGCCGATGCGCCGAATCGCCGAACCCTCCGTCACTTTCAGAAAGCGGGCTTCGTCCCAGGCAAACAGCTCAACCAACGGCGGTGCATGCAAAACGGCGCGTGGGCTGAAATCATCTTCATCGGTTAACTGGCCGAAGCGATTCCACGGACAAATTAGCTGACAATCGTCACAGCCATAAATGCGGTTGCCAATAAGCGGCCGATACTCTTCAGGAATGGCGCCTTCCAACTCAATGGTCAGATAAGAGATACAGCGGCGCGCATCCACGACGTAAGGCTCAACGATGGCGCCGGTGGGGCAGGTAGTGATGCAGGCTACGCAGCGCCCGCAATTTTCCGGCTGAGGTTCATCGGTGGGTAAGGGCAGATCGATCAGCAGCTCCCCGAGGAAAAACCACGATCCCGCTTCACGATTCAGGATTAACGAATGTTTGCCGGTCCAACCCAGACCCGCTTTCTCGGCCAGCGGCCGCTCCAGCAGCGGTGCGGAATCAACAAAAGGACGAAAATTCAGCGACTCGCAGCGCTCGCGGATCATTTCGCCGAGCTTTTTTAGGCGATTACGCAATACTTTGTGGTAATCGCGGCCAAGCGCATAGCGGCTGACATAACCCAGCTGAGGATTTTTCAGGGTGCTGGCAAAGGCGGCTTTAGCAGGCAGATAATTCATGCGTACGCTGATAACGCGCAGTGTACCGGGCTGTAATTCATGAGGACGTGCGCGCATCATGCCGTGCCGTTCCATCCACGCCATTTCGCCGTGATACTGCTTGTCCAGCCACGCCTGTAGCTTCGGCTCTTCAGCGGAAAGATCGGTATCGCAAATGCCGACCTGTTGGAAGCCGAGCGATAAGCCCCATTGTTTAATATCCAGAGCTAATTGTTGAAGATCGAGAGGGTGTGACATGACGGATCGAAACCTGAAGGAAAACACGCGCAGTTTACCACACTCTGTTTGGCCTGCGCAGGCGATACGTCAACTGGAGATGCAGGGCGCTGCCGCCATTGGTATCACGCTGTATGAGTTGATGCTGCGTGCCGGCGAGGCGGCCTTTACTCAGATACGTCAATGCTGGCCTCAGGCGCAGCACTGGCTGATTCTCTGTGGCCACGGCAACAACGGCGGTGACGGCTATGTAGTGGCGCGCCTGGCGCAGGCGGCAGGCATGCAGGTGACATTGCTGGCCTGCGCGGGCAGCAAGCCGCTGCCAGAAGAAGCAGCCCGTGCGCGGCAAAGCTGGCTGGACGCGGGCGGCACCCTTGCTGACGCCGATGCGCACTGGCCCGAGCAGGTTGACGTGATTATCGATGCGCTACTTGGAACCGGCCTGAACCGCGCACCGTCCGCGCCTTATGACGCGCTGATCCAGGCTGCTAACCAACATCCGGCGCCCTGTTTTGCCCTCGACATTCCTTCCGGCTTGCTCGCCGACAGCGGTGCGGCCCCAGGAGAAGCGATCATTGCGCAGTCTACGCTGACGTTTATTGCGTTTAAGCCGGGCTTATTGACCGGCAAGGCGCGGGATTTTACCGGCGAAGTGACCTGCGATGCGCTCGGTCTGGAGGCCTTTTTGGCCAGCCAGTCGGCGCCAATGCACCGCTACAATGCCGGTGCGTTGACGCACTGGCTGAAGCCGCGACGTCCTACTTCGCATAAAGGCAGCAACGGTAAGCTGGTGGTTATCGGTGGCGATCATGGCACCGCAGGCGCCATCCGTATGACCGGCGAGGCGGCGCTGCGGGCGGGTGCCGGGTTAGTGCGAGTACTCACTCACAAAGATAATATGCTGCCGTTGCTTACCGCGCGCCCGGAATTAATGGTGCATGAATTGACCGATGATTCGCTGAGCGAAAGCCTGCAATGGGCCGATGTGATTGTCATCGGTCCCGGCCTGGGACAGCGCGACTGGGGTAAGAATGCGCTGGCCGCGGTGAGAAAGTCGGAAAAGCCGATGCTTTGGGATGCCGATGCGCTTAACCTGCTGGCAATCAGCCCGGATAACCGTCAGAATCGCATTATTACGCCGCATCCCGGTGAGGCGGCACGCCTGCTCGGTATCGCCACCGCAGAGGTAGAGAAAGACCGTTTACTGGCCGCGAAAAATCTGGCAAAACGCTATGGTGGCGTGGTGGTGCTGAAAGGCGCTGGCACGGTGATCGCGAGTGAAGCATGCCCGCTGGCGTTAGCGGATGTCGGCAATGCCGGCATGGGCACGGGCGGCATGGGCGATGTTCTTTCAGGCATTATTGGTGCGCTGGCGGGACAGCAGCTCTCGCTATTTGACGCAGCTTGCGCAGGAACCGTCGCACACGGTGCTGCTGCCGATGCCGTTGCAGTACAACGCGGCACGCGCGGCATGGTCGCGACCGACCTGTTTTCCGAGCTGTACCTGTTTGTAAATCCTGAGATGTTGAATAATAAAGCATGAATACCCGTGTTATTGCATTGCCCGATGAGGCAGCGACCCTCAACCTGGGCGCAGAGCTAGCGCGCGCTGCTCCGCGTGCCGCGACCCTTTACCTGCATGGCGATCTGGGTGCAGGTAAAACAACCTTCAGCCGCGGCTTTTTGCAGGCGCTTGGCCATCAGGGCAATGTGAAAAGCCCAACCTATACGCTGGTTGAGCCTTACCAGTTGCCTAACCATCAGCTTTATCATTTTGATCTCTATCGCCTTGCCGATCCAGAAGAGCTGGAGTTTATGGGTATTCGTGATTATTTCACCGAGCAGGCCATCGCCCTGGTGGAATGGCCGCAGCAGGGGGCCGGCTTCTTGCCGCCTGCCGACCTCTCCTTAACGCTCAGCTATGATGGCAATGGCCGTACAGCCGAAGTGACTGCTCACACTGATTCTGGTGTTGCGATGCTGCAACGTTTCGACGCGGAGAGAACGCGCTCATGATGTTGCGGGTAAAATTGGTGATATTCATGCTGCTCAGCCTGATGGCTTTTTCATCGCTGGCGGCAACGTTGTCCGATATTCAGGTGGCCAACGGCGATCGGGTCGCTACGGTGACGCTGCGCTTTTCAGGTCAGCCGGTATACGGCTATTTCCCTCTGCGCAATCCCAATCGCGTGGTGCTGGATATTCGACAGAGCGGCGTGATTAAAGGCCTGCCACTGACCTTCAGCGGCGATAATCTGGTTAAACGCATCCGCAGCAGTCAGCCCAAAGATAGCCAAAGCCTGCGTCTGGTGTTCGAACTTACCCAGCCAGCGAAAACCCGGGCGGTCACCCAGCAAACCAGCAACGGTTATCAGGTGGTCTTTACTATCACCGGGCCAGCCGCCAGCCGGGTCAGCACACCGGTAAGCCAGCCGACGCGCAATCCGGTCACTGCCGCTCCCGCACCGGTTATCTCGCAGGGCAATCCGTTTGAGGGCAATAAGGTCACCGCCGTTAGCAGCGGCAACGATCGCGCGGTCAGCGGCGCCACCATCAGCGACAACGACACCATTGTGGTGGCGATTGATGCCGGTCACGGCGGGCAGGATCCGGGTGCCATCGGTCAGCGTGGTTTGAAAGAGAAAAATGTGACCATTGCCATCGCCCGCAAGCTGAAGGTGCTGTTAAACAACGACCGCATGTTTAAAGGCGTACTGACCCGTAACGGCGACTATTTTATTTCGGTGATGGGACGGTCAGACGTAGCCCGTAAAGAAAATGCCAACCTGTTGATTTCAATTCACGCTGACTCTGCACCAAGTCATAGCGCCAGCGGCGCTTCGGTCTGGGTTCTGTCAAACCGCCGTGCCAACAGTGAAATGGCAGGCTGGCTGGAACAGCGCGAGAAGCAGTCTGAACTGCTTGGCGGCGCAGGCGATCTGCTGGCGAACAGTCAGGCCGATCCCTATCTGAGCCAGGCGGTACTTGACCTGCAGTTTGGTCATTCGCAGCGCGTCGGTTATGACGTTGCGGTGAAAGTGATTCAACAGCTGCAGGGCGTATCGCCACTGCATAAGCGCCGCCCGGAACACGCCAGCCTCGGCGTGCTGCGTTCGCCGGATATTCCGTCGTTATTGGTGGAAACTGGCTTTATCAGTAATTCATCGGAGGAGCGACTGCTCGGCAGTAGCGCTTACCAGGATAAAATTGCCGCCTCGATCTACCGAGGCCTGCGCAATTATTTCCTGGCGCATCCGCTACAATCTGCCCCAAAGGCGGAAAACCGTCCTCTGGAGTCCGCAGAGGCGGTTAACGTCCAGCCCAACGTGGCATCCGGTACCACGCAGTACACCGGCAGCACCACGCGCCATGTGGTGAAAAGAGGGGAAACCCTGTCCGGGATCGCCGCGCATTACGGCGTAAGTATGTCGACGCTGCGCTCGCTGAACCGCCTGAAAAAAGATGTGGTATGGGTGGGACAGCGGCTGAAAGTGCCCGCTGGCAGCGCGGTAAGCGCGACGGCAAGCTCGGCGCCAAAACGCCACAAGGTGGTACGCGGTGATTCACTGACTGCTATCGCCGTGCATTACGGTGTGAGCGCCAAAGCGATTATGCAGGTGAACAATATGAAATCGTCTAATGTCATGTTGGGACAGACGTTAACCATTCCTGCTTCCTGATTCTGCGATCTTTTAGAGTGGACGGCGCCAGCCGTCCCATTCATCAAGGATTATTACCATGCCTATTCAAATTCTTCCGCCACAGCTGGCTAACCAGATCGCCGCTGGCGAAGTGGTGGAGCGGCCGGCATCGGTTGTAAAAGAGCTGGTCGAAAATAGCCTTGATGCCGGTGCTACGCGGATCGATATCGATATCGAGAAGGGCGGCGCTAAACTTATTCGCATTCGTGACAACGGCGCGGGCATTCCGCAAAGCGAGCTGGCGATGGCGCTGGCTCGCCATGCCACCAGTAAAATCGCCAGCCTTGACGATCTGGAAGCCATTGTCAGCCTGGGATTCCGTGGAGAAGCGCTGGCCAGTATCAGCTCGGTTTCCCGTCTGACGCTGACTTCCCGTACTGCCGATCAAAGCGAAGCCTGGCAAGCCTATGCCGAAGGGCGCGATATGACCGTGACGGTTAAACCCGCTGCGCATCCACAGGGCACCACGCTTGAAGTGTTGGATCTGTTTTACAATACGCCCGCGCGCCGCAAGTTTATGCGCACCGAAAAAACCGAGTTTACCCATATTGATGAGATCGTGCGGCGCATTGCGCTGGCACGTTTTGACATCGCCATTTCCCTCAGTCATAACGGCAAGCTGGTGCGCCAGTATCGTGGCGTCAGTGACGAAAGCCAGCGCGAACGTCGGCTGGGCGCCATTTGCGGCACCACTTTTATGGCGCATGCGCTGCGCATTGAATGGCAGCACGATGATCTAAGCCTGCGCGGTTGGGTTGCCGATCCTGAAGGCGCGCGCCAGCTAAGCGAGCTGCAATACTGTTACGTGAACGGCCGCATGATGCGCGACAAGCTGATCAACCATGCGATTCGTCAGGCCTATCACGATCAGCTGGGTGCCGATCAGCAGCCGGCGTATGTGCTTTATCTCACCATCGATCCGCACCAGGTTGATGTGAATGTGCATCCTGCCAAGCATGAGGTGCGCTTTCACCAATCACGGCTGGTACACGACTTCATCTATCAGGGCGTGATCAGCGTGCTGCAATCTGCCGGCACGCCAGCACTGCCGCTGGCCGATGAGCCAGAAGCACCGGTACGCTGGCAGCCTGAAAATCGTCAGGCCGCTGGAGAAAATCAGTTTGCTGCTCCGCCATCGGGCGGTACGCCACGCCAGCAAGGCGGTGGTTCAGCCAGCTGGCAACGGCAGGAACCGGGCTATCAAAAACGTGAAGGCGCGGTATATGAGCAGCTACTCAAGACGCCTGCCGTTGCCCGCGAGTCAGATCCGGTGTCCGACCCTATAAAGGCCACGCCGCAGAGCGCGCCTTTACAAAGTCACAGCCAAAGCTTTGGACGCCTGCTGTCAGTGATTGAAAAGCAGTTTGCCGTGATTGAACGTGGCAACGGTTTGGCGTTGCTGTCGCTTTCGGTCGCCGATCGCTGGCTCAAACAGATCCAGCTAACACCAGGCAGCGAAGGGCTGAAACCGCAACCGCTGCTGATTCCGGTCAGGCTTAAAATGGGTAAATCGGAGTTGGCGGCGATTGCGCAGCATCAGCCGTTGCTTACACAGATGGGCATTGATTTGCAGGCGGAAGGCCAGCATGTCACGCTGCGCGCGGTGCCTTTACCTTTGCGCCAACAAAATTTACAAATCTTGATTCCAGAACTGTTAGGCTATCTCGCCCGGCAGCAGGAGGTTGCCGTCAGTCAGGTAACACAATGGCTGGCGCGTCATACGATGACAGCAATCCCCGACTGGAATCACTCGCAGGCGATCGCTTTATTGGCCGAGGTCGAACGACTTTGTCCCACGCTGGTAAAAAAGCCGCCTTCCGGATTATTGCAACAGATTGATATTGAAACGGCGCTGAACGCCCTGAAGCATGAGTGAACAACATCAGGCTGGCCAACCAAAGGCTATTTTTTTAATGGGGCCAACGGCCTCCGGTAAAACTGCACTGGCGATTGCCCTGCGAAAAGTCTTGCCGGTGGAGTTGATAAGCGTAGATTCCGCTCTGATTTATCGTGGTATGGATATTGGCACGGCTAAGCCGAATGCCGCAGAGCTGGCGCAGGCGCCTCACCGACTGTTAGACATTCGCGACCCGGCAGAAACCTATTCCGCCGCCGAGTTTCGTCGCGATGCGCTGGCAGAAATGACGGAGATTTCCCGAGCCGGAAAAATCCCGTTGCTTGTTGGTGGTACGATGCTCTATTACAAGGCGCTACTGGAAGGATTGTCACCGTTGCCCTCGGCCGATCCGGAAGTCCGTCAGCGTATTGAGCAAATGGCGAATGATCAGGGATGGGAAGCCTTGCATCGTCAATTATGTGAAATCGATCCCGTTGCTGGACGTCGTATTCATCCGAATGATCCGCAGAGACTTTCGCGAGCACTGGAAGTTTTTCTTATTTCGGGTAAAACTTTAACAGAACTGACTAAAATATCTGGCGAAGCTCTGCCCTGGCATGTTCATCAGTTTGCTATTGCCCCGGCAAGTCGCGAACTTTTGCATCAGCGCATTGCCTTACGTTTCGAACAGATGATGGCGTCAGGATTTGAGGCGGAGGCCCGGGCACTGTTTGCCCGAGGTGATTTGCATACGGATTTGCCTTCCATTCGTTGCGTGGGATATCGCCAGATGTGGTCTTATCTGCAGGGCGAAATCGATTACGACGAAATGGTTTATCGGGGGATTTGCGCCACCCGGCAGCTTGCTAAACGACAGATTACCTGGTTACGTGGCTGGCAGAACGTCCACTGGCTCGACAGCGATCGGCCTGACTTGGCTCGTGATGCGGTATTACAGGTAGTTAGTGCTAAGCATGGGTGATTGTGTACAATTAGCGAGTTGTCTATCGTGCGCAAATTTTTACGCAGTATTTCAGAACTCCGGTTCTTGAGTAAGATACCCGACATAATTGGAACTGATTCAACGCGGCAAGGTAGCGCATCCGGGATAGTGTGAATAGTACGCAATTCAGGTTTTTGAGCGTCATTTTTTGCAGAGACGGTTTCCACATAAAGGGTATAAACAACAAGCATATAAGGAAAATATAGAATGGCTAAGGGGCAATCATTACAAGACCCGTTTTTAAACGCATTGCGTCGCGAACGTGTTCCGGTTTCGATTTATTTGGTGAATGGTATCAAATTGCAAGGACAGATTGAGTCATTCGATCAGTTTGTCATTTTATTGAAAAACACGGTCAGCCAGATGGTGTACAAACACGCTATCTCTACCGTTGTTCCGTCCCGACCGGTTTCCCACCACAGCAACAATGCAGGTGGCGGTAGCGGTAGCTCTAACTATCATCACGGCGGCAGCAATCAAGCAGCCTCCGCGCAGCCACAACAAGACGGTGATAACGCTGAATAAGCTGTTTCGCCGCATGTCCGGGACAGGAAAAATTTTATTCCTGTCTCGGTATTTGATTACAGAGAGGTTAACGCTTGTTTGACCGTTATGATGCCGGTGAGCAGGCCGTACTGGTACACATCTATTTCTCGCAGGACAAAAATACGGAAGATCTCCAGGAGTTCGAAACTCTGGTTTCTTCTGCTGGCGTTGAAGCGTTATGCGTTGTCACAGGCAGCCGCAAATCGCCCCATCCCAAATATTTTGTCGGTGAAGGAAAGGCAGTTGAAATTGCCGATGCGGTAAAATCCAGCGGTGCATCGGTTGTGCTATTTGATCACGCCTTAACCCCAGCTCAGGAGCGAAATCTTGAGCGTCTGTGCGAGTGTCGGGTTATCGACCGCACCGGTTTAATTCTTGATATTTTTGCCCAGCGCGCCCGTACCCATGAAGGGAAATTACAGGTTGAGCTGGCACAGTTGCGCCACCTGGCAACTCGCCTGGTGCGTGGCTGGACCCACCTTGAACGCCAGAAAGGCGGCATCGGCTTGCGTGGCCCAGGTGAAACACAGCTGGAAACAGACCGTCGTCTGCTGCGAAATCGCATCAGCCAGATTTTGTCCCGTCTTGAACGTGTCGAAAAACAGCGCGATCAGGGCAGACAGTCACGTGCTAAAGCAGATGTGCCAACCGTGTCTCTGGTCGGCTATACCAACGCTGGCAAATCCACGTTATTCAACGCCATCACTTCCGCGGACGTCTATGTGGCAGACCAGCTTTTTGCCACGCTGGATCCAACGCTGCGCCGTCTTGATGTGGCCGACGTCGGCGATGTGGTGCTGGCAGATACCGTCGGGTTTATCCGACACCTGCCGCATGACCTCGTTGCTGCTTTTAAGGCGACATTGCAGGAGACGCGTCAGGCGACGCTGCTGCTGCATGTTATCGATGCTTCTGACGTCCGTATGGGTGAGAACATCGAAGCGGTGCAAACCGTGCTGGAAGAGATTGAAGCAGATGAAATTCCGGCATTGCTGGTAATGAATAAAATTGATGCGTTGGATGAGTTTGAACCGCGTATCGATCGCAACGATGAAAATTATCCTGTTCGCGTGTGGGTTTCGGCTCAAACCGGTGCGGGATTGCCGCTGCTGTTTCAGGCGCTGACTGAAAGACTGGCGGGTGAAATTGCGCAGTATGATTTGCGGTTGCCTCCTGAAGCTGGACGCTTACGCAGCCGCTTTTATCAATTGCAGGCAATTGAAAAAGAATGGAATGAAGAGGATGGCAGCGTGGGATTACACGTGCGCATGCCGATTGTTGACTGGCGCCGACTGTGCAAACAGGAACCGTCAGTAACAGATTATATTGTTTGATCGACGTCGCCTGAAACGTGTATCCCGGTCTGGGATACCACCGCACACACTTTTAATGGAGTATAAACATGGCGTGGAATCAGCCCGGTAATAACGGACAGGACCGCGACCCGTGGGGAAGCAGCAATAATAAAGGCGGCAACTCTGGGGGAAATAAAGGAGGTCGCGATCAGGGGCCGCCGGATTTGGATGATATCTTCCGTAAGCTGAGCAAAAAGCTTGGCGGACTGGGCGGTGGCAAGCCAAACGAAAACGGACAGCGCCCTGCAGGAAGCAGCGGTAAGCTGATCGGTATCGTTGCGGTTGCTGCGGTGGTCATCTGGGCAGCCAGCGGTTTCTATACCATTAAAGAAGCAGAGCGTGGTGTGGTGACGCGTTTCGGCAAATTCAGTCATCTGGTTGAGCCAGGTTTGAACTGGAAGCCAACCTTTATCGATCAGGTGCGTGCGGTGAACGTTGAGGCGGTGCGGGAACTCGCAGCTTCAGGCGTGATGCTGACCTCTGATGAAAACGTGGTGCGCGTTGAAATGAACGTTCAGTACCGGATCACCAATCCGGAACGTTATCTGTTTGCCGTAACCAGCGCTGATGACAGCCTGCGTCAGGCAACGGACAGCGCGCTGCGTGGCGTAATCGGCCGTTCCACTATGGATCGCATCCTTACTGAAGGGCGAACCGTAGTGCGTAGTGAAACCCAGCGTGAAATTGATGAAACGATACGTCCGTACGACATGGGCGTGTCCATTCTCGACGTTAACTTCCAGGCGGCACGGCCACCGGAAGAGGTGAAAGCGGCGTTTGACGACGCGATTGCCGCTCGTGAAAACCGCGAGCAGTACGTGCGTGAAGCGGAAGCTTATGCCAATGAAGTGCAACCGCGTGCTAACGGTCAGGCGCAGCGTATTCTGGAAGAGTCGCGCGCGTACAAAACGCGGACCGTACTGGAAGCGCAGGGTGAAGTGGCGCGCTTTGCCAAGATCCTGCCTGAGTACAAAGCAGCACCGGAAATCACTCGCGAACGTCTGTATATCGAAAGCATGGAACGTGTGCTGAGTCATACCCGCAAAGTGCTGGTTAATGACAAAGGCAACAGCCTGATGGTGTTACCGCTCGATCAACTGATGCGTGGACAAGCCGCTGCGGGTGGCAACAGTCAGGGCAGCAGCATTCTGACGCGGCCACCGGCTAACGGTGACAGCAGCAGTCGCGCGAACAACAGTGCCTCATGGAGTCCGGAAAATATCATGGACCAGCGTCGGGCCAATGCTCAGCGCAACGATACCCAGCGCGAAGGGAGAGAATAATCGATGCGTAAATCCTTAGTTGCCTTACTCATTGTGGTGTTGGTGGTGCTTTACGCCTCACTGTTTGTGGTTCAGGAAGGCCAGCGTGGCATCGTGCTGCGTTTTGGCAAAGTCCTGCGCGACGATGAGAACAAACCGCAGGTTTTTGCACCCGGCCTGCACTTTAAAATTCCGTTTCTGGAAACCGTTAAGAACCTGGATGCACGCATTCAGACCATGGATAACCAGGCCGATCGCTTTGTGACCAAAGAGAAAAAGGATCTGATCGTCGATTCTTATATCAAATGGCGCATCAGCGACTTTAGTCGCTACTATCTGGCGACCGGCGGCGGCGATGTTTCACAGGCAGAAGTCCTGCTGAAACGTAAGTTTAGCGACCGTCTGCGCTCTGAAATGGGCCGTCTGGATGTGAAGGATATCGTTACCGATTCTCGTGGCCGCTTAACCACCGACGTGCGTGATGCACTGAACACCGGTAGCGCGGGTCGTGATGACGATGTGCAGACACCTGCTGCAGATGACGCTATTGCCAGCGTGGCGGCGCGCGTTGAGCGCGAAACCACCAGTAATGAGCCAGCCATCAATCCAAATAGCATGGCAGCATTAGGTATCCAGGTTGTGGATGTGCGCATCAAGCAGATCAACCTGCCTGCGGAAGTGTCTGACGCTATCTACAACCGTATGCGCGCTGAGCGTGAAGCGGTTGCACGTAGCCAGCGTTCTCAGGGGCAGGAAGAGGCAGAGAAACTGCGTGCCGGTGCAGATTATGAAGTGACCCGTACGCTGGCAGAAGCGCAGCGTCAGGCGCTGATTACTCGTGGTGAAGGCGATGCCGATGCCGCTAAGCTGTTTGCTGATGCATTCAGTCAGGATCCCGATTTCTACGCGTTCCTGCGCAGTCTGCGCGCGTATGAAAACAGCTTCCAGAGTAACCAGGACATCATGGTGATGAGTCCGGACAGCGATTTCTTCCGCTTTATGAAATCGCCTGCTCACGCAACGCGTTAAGAAACTGCTATAACAGCTCGGGCCGGAATCTGTTCCGGCCCTTTTTTTTGGAAAATTATCAGTAATGAACTCAACTATCTGGACGGCGCTGGCGTTGGTATTGGTACTCGAAGGGCTTGGTCCGATGCTGGCGCCCGGTTTATGGCGCCGTATGATTCAATCTATGACGCAATTGCCCGATCGCCTGTTGCAGCGCTTCGGTGGTGGATTAGTCGTCGCAGGCGTGGTGGTTTACTACATGTTGCGTGTCCACGGCAGTAATTGACCTGGATAAGCGCTACGGCAAAACGTTGGCTGACATAACAGAAATTGCTGTTCAGGAAATGTTCAAAAAAACTCCGCAATCGTATGCTAAAAGTGCTGAAACCGAAAAATGACGATGGTAGAATCCATTTTTAAGCAATCGGTGATTTTGAGAAATGGGTAAGAACGTCGTCGTACTGGGCACCCAATGGGGTGACGAAGGTAAAGGGAAGATTGTAGACCTTCTGACTGAGCGTGCTAACTATGTGGTGCGTTACCAGGGTGGTCATAATGCAGGCCACACTTTAGTCATCAACGGTGAAAAAACCGTCCTCCACTTAATTCCTTCTGGCATCCTGCGTGAGAACGTCACCAGCATCATCGGCAACGGTGTGGTGCTGTCGCCTGCTGCGCTGATGAAAGAGATGAAAGGCCTGGAAGAGCGCGGCATACCGGTACGCGAACGCCTGCTGATTTCTGAAGCCTGTCCGCTGATCCTGCAATATCACGTGGCAATGGATCTGGCGCGCGAGAAAGCACGTGGCGATAAAGCCATCGGTACCACCGGTCGTGGTATCGGCCCGGCTTACGAAGATAAAGTCGCTCGTCGCGGTCTGCGCGTTGGCGATCTCTTTAACAAAGAGACCTTCGCAGTGAAGTTGAAAGAGATCGTTGATTTCTACAACTTCCAGCTGGTGCACTACTACAAAACCGATGCAGTTGACTACGATACCGTGCTGAATGATGTCATGGCGGTTGCCGATATCCTGACCAGCATGGTCGTTGACGTTTCCGACCTGCTGGATCAGGCGCGTCAGCGTGGCGATCTCATCATGTTCGAAGGCGCGCAGGGCACGCTGCTGGACATCGATCACGGTACCTATCCTTACGTGACCTCTTCCAACACTACCGCGGGTGGCGTTGCTACCGGTTCTGGTATTGGTCCACGTTATGTCGATTATGTGCTGGGTATCGTGAAAGCCTACTCCACGCGCGTTGGCGCTGGTCCTTTCCCGACGGAACTGTTCGATGAAACCGGCGAGTTCCTCTGCACCAAAGGCAACGAGTTTGGCGCGACAACCGGTCGCCGTCGTCGTACTGGCTGGCTTGATGCGGTTGCGGTGCGTCGCGCCGTGCAGATCAACTCACTTTCCGGCTTCTGCATGACCAAGCTGGATGTGCTGGATGGCCTGAAAGAGATCAAAATTTGCGTCGGCTACCGTATGCCGAATGGCAAAGAAGTGACGACCACGCCGCTGGCCGCTGAAGGCTGGGAAGGCATTGAGCCGATTTACGAATCGCTGCCGGGCTGGAGTGAAAATACCTTTGGCGTGAAAACACTGGAAGGTTTACCGCAGGCCGCACGTGACTATATCAAACGCGTTGAAGCGTTAACGGGCGTGCCGGTGGATATTATCTCTACCGGGCCGGATCGCAGTGAAACCATGATTCTGCGTGACCCGTTCGACGCATAATCAGCCAGGGCCGGATACGTTCCGGCCTTTTCTTTTCCACTCTTCAGCCAGGTTTGAGCCGTAAGCGGTGATATCCAGGCCACGTCGGTTCTCTTTTCCTTTTAGAAAATCTACACTTGCTAGCGCTATATCGTAGATGTCTGCCGCTGCTTATCAGACAATACGGCTATTCTGTTAGATGAGTAAATCGCCCTGTGCGAGGCAACGAGGTATCATTGCAACTAACAAGTTTTACCGACTACGGTTTGCGTGCGCTGATCTACATGGCCTCACTGCCAGCCGGTCGCATGACCAATATTAGCGAGGTCACTGAAATTTATGGTGTTTCTCGTAATCATATGGTCAAAATCGTTAATCAACTTAGCCGCGAGGGGTTTATCCTGGCCACGCGCGGCAAAAATGGCGGTATCCGGCTGGCGATGCCAGCTGAACAAATTGTTATTGGAGAAGTCGTCCGTCGGTTGGAGCCGTTGCAACTGGTGAACTGTGAAACCTGTGCCATCACGCCTGCGTGCCGGCTCAGAAACGTTCTCAATAACGCCGTCCAAATTTTTTTGAAGGAGCTGGACAATTACACCCTTGCTGACCTTGTGCGCGAAAATCACCCGCTTTATAAAATCTTACTCCCGGAGCCAGGCGCGCACCCGGCCCGATGACAACGGAGGACCCGCAATGTCAAACGATCCTTTTCAGGAAAGAGAAGCTGAAAAATACGAAAATCCTATTCCAAGCCGCGAGTTCATACTTGCGCATTTAGACAAACGTGAAAAACCGGCCAGCCGCGAAGAGCTGGCACAGGAAATGAACATCAGCGGAGAAGAGCAGCTGGAAGCGCTGCGCCGTCGACTGCGCGCCATGGAGCGTGACGGTCAGCTGGTGTTTACCCGACGTCAATGTTACGCGCTGCCAGAGCGCCTTGATTTGCTGCGCGGCAAAGTGATCGGCCACCGCGACGGCTTCGGCTTTCTGCGTGCCGAAGGGCAAAAAGAGGATTTCTACCTTTCAGCCGAACAGATGAAGATGTGCATGCATGGCGATATCATCCTCGCTCAGCCAATGGGCGCTGACCGCAAGGGCCGCCGTGAAGCACGCGTGGTTCGCGTGCTTGAGCCGCGTAACAACCAAATCGTCGGTCGCTACTTTACCGAAGCGGGCGTGGGCTTTGTGGTACCGGACGACAGCCGTCTGAGCTTTGATATTCTCATTCCGCCAGAAGAGCTGATGGGCGCGCGCATGGGCTTTGTGGTGGTGGTTGAACTCACCCAGCGTCCAACGCGCCGCACAAAAGCAATTGGTAAAGTTGTCGAGGTGCTGGGCGATAACATGGGTACCGGCATGGCCGTTGACATGGCGCTGCGGACCCACGAAATTCCGCACGAATGGCCGCCGGAACTGGAACAGCAGATTTCAACGCTGAGCGAAGAGGTGCCGGAAGAAGCGAAAGCCGGACGCGTCGATCTGCGTCAGCTGCCGCTGGTCACCATTGATGGCGAAGACGCCCGCGACTTTGATGATGCGGTGTTCTGCGAGAAAAAACGCGGTGGCGGCTGGCGCCTGTGGGTAGCCATAGCTGACGTCAGCTATTACGTGCGTCCGGGCACACCGCTTGATGACGAAGCGCATCGTCGTGGCACCTCAGTCTATTTCCCGTCGCAGGTTATCCCGATGCTGCCGGAAGTGCTGTCTAACGGCCTCTGCTCGCTTAATCCGCAGGTCGACCGTCTCTGTATGGTGTGCGAGATGACCATTTCCGCCAGCGGTAAGCTGACCGGATTCAGGCATTACGAAGCGGTGATGAACTCGCACGCGCGCCTGACGTACAACAAAGTGTGGAATATTCTGCAGGGCAACCAGGAGCTGCGCGAACAGTATCATGCCCTGGTACCGCATCTGCAGGAACTGCACAATATGTATCAGGTGCTGAGCACCGCACGCGATCAGCGCGGCGGCATCTCGTTTGAGACCGAAGAAGCGAAGTTTATCTTCAACGCTGAGCGCCGCATTGAGCGCGTTGAGCAGACGGTACGTAACGATGCGCACAAGCTGATCGAAGAGTGCATGATCCTCGCAAACATTGCCTCCGCACGCTTTGTTGAGAAGCACGAAGAGCCTGCGCTGTTCCGCGACCACGATCGCCCAAGTGATGACAGCATCACCAGCTTCCGCACCGTGCTTAATGAGCTTGGCCTGACGCTGTCGGGTGGCAATAAGCCGCAGCCGATCGATTATGCCGCGCTGCTGGAAGCGATCGCCGACCGTCCCGATCATGAAATGCTACAAACCATGCTGCTGCGTTCGATGAAGCAGGCAGTTTACGATCCGGAAAACCGTGGCCACTTTGGCCTGGCGCTGACGTCGTACGCGCACTTTACCTCGCCGATTCGTCGTTATCCCGATCTGCTGCTGCACCGCGCCATTAAGTATCAGCTGGCGAAGCAGGAGGGCGAAGTCACCGGCATCACCACGCCAACCGGTGGCTATCACTACGAGATGAACCAGATGCTTGAGCTGGGTCAGCACTGTTCGCTGACCGAGCGCCGTGCCGATGAAGCGACGCGCGATGTGGCGGACTGGCTGAAGTGTGACTTCATGCTGGATCATGTCGGCAATAACTTTACCGGCATCATCTCCAGCGTGACCGGCTTTGGCTTCTTTGTGCGCCTGACCGATCTGTTTATCGATGGTCTGGTACATGTTTCCACGCTGGACAATGACTACTATCGCTTTGATGCGGTTGGCCAGCGTCTGATCGGCGAGTCTGGTGGCCGAACCTATCGCCTTGGCGATACCGTGGAAGTGCGCGTGGAAGCAGTGCACATGGAAGAGCGCAAGATCGATTTCGCGCTGGTTTCCAGCACCCGCCAGCCGCGCGGCGTCGGTAAAACGGCCCGCGAGAAAGAGAAAAAAGGCGGCGCCACCCACTCCGGCAAACGTCGTCGTGAGCAGCGTAAAGGCAAAAATTTTGAGCCTGATACCGCTTTCCGTGGCGACAGCAAAAAACCGGCTGCGGCCAACTCCGGGGTAAAAGCTGAGAAAAAAGTGAAATCTCCCTCAGAGAAAACCCGTAAAATCGCCGCGGCAACGAAACAGAAGCGCGCGGCGAAAAAGCAAAGCAGCTGATCTGCTGCCTTGGTGCTTGCCCGGGCGCCCCAGCGGCGCCCCTCCTTAATACCGGCCGGAGGATCTCTTCGGCTGAAATACTTGAGTTTACGAAATGAGTGAAATTGTTTTTGGCATCCATGCGGTGCAAGCGCTGCTGGATAACGATCCGCTGCGTTTTCAGGACGTGTTTATCCTGAAAGGGCGTGACGATCGCCGTTTGCAGCAGCTGGTCAAAGCGCTGGAAGCGCAGGGCATTGTGGTTCAGGTGGCTACGCGCCAGTGGCTGGACAGCAAAGTGGAGGGCGCTTCACATCAGGGCATCATTGCGCACGTTAAGCCGGGCCGTCAGTATCAGGAAAACGATCTGCCGGATCTGATCGCTTCACTGGATCAGCCTTTTCTGCTGATCCTCGACGGCATTACCGACCCGCATAACCTCGGTGCCTGTCTGCGTAGCGCCGATGCGGCGGGCGTGCATGCTGTGATCATGCCAAAAGATCGTTCTGCCCAGCTGAATGCTACCGCTAAAAAAGTGGCCAGCGGCGCGGCGGAAAATGTACCGCTGATTCGCGTGACCAACCTCGCGCGCACCATGCGCATGCTGCAGGAAGCGCAGATCTGGATCGTCGGCACCGCTGGCGAAGCCGATCACGACCTCTATCAAAGCAAGATGACCGGCCCGATGGCGCTGGTCATGGGCGCGGAGGGCGAAGGTATGCGTCGTCTGACCCGTGAACATTGCGATGAACTGATCAGCATTCCGATGTCGGGCAGCGTCTCTTCGCTGAACGTGTCAGTGGCCACCGGTGTGTGTCTGTTTGAAGCGGTGCGCCAGCGCCGTAAATGATCGTCCGGGGCGTGATCTGCGCCCCGAATTTCCCTCTTCTGCCAGGTAAAATAGCGCGCACTTCTCATACTTAATCCAGTGAGAACAGGAGCGACGCATGAACTGGACTACCCACAGCGTATTCAACCAGCCCCGCCCCCTGAGCAACAGCAATCTGTTTCTGTCTGACACGCCGCTGCGTGAAGCGGTCGCGCGTGAAGGCGCACAGTGGGATGCTGAGCGGCTCGCCTCCGTTGGCCAACAGTTGGGCGGCAGCGAATCGCTGGAATCAGGCCGCCTGGCCAATGCTTTTCCTCCCGAGCTGCTGCGTTACGATGCGCGCGGAGAGCGTCTTGATGAGGTCCGTTTTCATCCGGCATGGCATCTGTTAATGCATGGCCTGTGTGCCAATCGTCTGCATAATCTTCCCTGGCAAACCGATCCGCCCGCAGCGGCGATGGTCGCACGCGCCGCGCGTTTCATTCTGCATGCGCAGGTGGAAGCGGGCACGCTCTGTCCGCTTACCATGACCTTTGGCGCCATTCCGCTACTGCGCCAGCATTTGCCCACGCTGTTCAGCGACTGGCTGACGCCGCTGCTCTCAGATCGTTACGATCCTCATCAGCAACCCGCTGAGCAAAAGCGCGGTTTGCTGATCGGCATGGGCATGACGGAGAAACAGGGCGGTACCGATGTGTTGAGCAACACCACGCGCGCCGAACCGCTGAACGCACGTGGACCGGGCGAAGCCTATCGGCTAACGGGCCATAAATGGTTTTTCTCAGTCCCGCAAAGCGATGCGCACCTGGTACTGGCACAGACGCAGCAGGGCATCAGCTGCTTCTTTCTGCCGCGTCTGCTGCCTGACGGCACGCGTAACGCCATCATTATTGAGCGTCTAAAAGACAAGCTGGGTAATCGTGCCAACGCCAGCGCCGAAGTGGAGTTTAGAGAGGCGATCGGCTGGCTTATAGGCGAAGAGGGTGATGGCGTTCGGCATATCATGCAAATGGGCAGCTTTACCCGGGTGGATTGCGCGCTGGGCAGTCATGGCCAAATGCGGCGGGCGCTGTCTGTCGCCCTGTTTCACGCCCATCAGCGACAGGTAATGGGCAAAAACCTGGTGGATCAACCGTTGATGCGGCAGGTATTGGGTCGACAGGCGCTGCAGCTGGAAGCACAAACCGCGCTGCTGATGCAGCTGGCGCACCGTTTTGATGCTTCGTCCACCGCCTGGTGCCGTCTGTTTACGCCGGTGGTGAAGTTTGCCATCTGCAAAGCGGGCATCCCTTTTGTCGCCGAGGCGATGGAAGTGTTGGGCGGTATTGGCTATTGCGAAGAGAGCGAGCTGCCGCGTCTTTATCGCGAAATGCCGGTGAACAGCATCTGGGAAGGTTCGGGCAATGTGATGTGCCTTGACGTGCTGCGCGTACTGCGTAAGCAGCCCGCATTACAGGAGATGCTGGACGCTGAGTTTGCTGAGCTGAAAGGGGTTAATCGCCATTTTGATCGCCGGTGGCGCCAGCTACAGCGTCGTTTGCCACGTCTGCAGGAAAGTGACGCGCGCGAAGTCACAGGCGATCTTTACGCGCTGGCGGCCACGGCGCAGCTTTTGCGCGTGGGTTCACCACCGTTAGCCGATGCTTACGCGCAGATGAGCCTTGATGCGCGCGGGCAAAAATCGCTGTCGCCCGCGCTAGTGGATCGCCTACTGCTGCGTGCCTGCGGTGGGTGACGGGCCATACAGCAGCGCCGTGCCATACCACGAGCCGAGCACGACAGTTTCACTGATCATCAGGATTTGATAGTAGGTTGCGCCAGCCCGATTCGCCTGAGCAGCCAGATCGCGCTGCGCATCGTCGGGAGAACCGCGTACGGTTGTGGTGATCGTGCCCAGCTTCGGCAATCCACGGGCCTGTTCGCGGCTGATTTGCTGAGACTGCGCAGTGGGTGCCGGTGGCGGCTGCGGCGTACCGCGCAGCGCACTACAGCCGGTTAATAACAGCACAAGCAGGATAAGGCTTTTTCGCATCGTCATGCTCCAGAACGGGGATGAAAAGATAAGTGTAAAACATCCCCGCGCGGGCATTACTGTTTCAGGCTAAATATGCTTACCAGCTGTGTCAGATGATGGCCTTTCTGGCTTAGCGCCTGCGCCGTCTCTTCAGAGCGTGTCACCAGTTCACTGTTGTGATGAGTTGCCTGGCCAATATGGGACATTGCCAGATTAACCTGGCCGATGCCCGCCGCCTGTTCCTGCGACGCCACGTTGATCTCTCCCATTAGCGCTTTGATCTGCTCAACGCGCACCACAATATTTTCCATCGCCTGCTGAGTATTTGCCGAGAGGCGGTTGCCTTCGGTAACGTGGCTAATCGACGCCTCAATCAGCGTGTCGATCTCTTTGGCCGCCTGCGCGCTGCGCTGTGCCAGCGCACGCACTTCTGCCGCCACTACGGCAAAACCTTTGCCCTGTTCGCCGGCACGCGCGGCTTCCACCGCGGCGTTCAGCGCCAGGATATTGGTCTGGAAGGCGATCGATTCGATCACTTGGGTAATATCGGCAATGCTTTGCGAGGAGACTTTGATTGCTGACATGGTGCTCACCGAGCGCGATACCGTTTCGCCGCCGTGATGCACGGCGGTTGCCGTTTCCGCCACCAACGCCAGCGCCTGGCGCACGCTGTCGGCGTTCTGTTCTACCGTGGCACCCAACTGCTCCATGCTGGCGGAGGTCTCTTCAACGCTGCTCGCCTGACGGTTAATCTGCTCGCTGATGTCGCCACTGCCCGCTGCAATCGCATCGGTGCCGTCGCTGATCTCCTGTGCTGCGCCACGCACCTGCGCCACGATCTGCGCCAGACCGTTGCCGATGCCATTAATGGCAACGATCAGCTGACCGATTTCATCCTCGCGGCGGGTGGCCAGGCTGGCCTGCAAATTACCGGCAGCATACTGCTGCGCCAGGCCGATCACCTGGTTCAGCGGCTGCGTCAGCCAGCGACGACAGATCCAGATAAAGCTCACCGCAAACAGCACTACAATGCTGAGCCCGCCGAGCAGGAACAGATTGCGCGTGTGATTGATCGGTGCCAGTAACGCGTCGCGACTGACTTCGCCAACGATAATCCAGTCCCAGCCCGGCATCTTTTGCCATGCCAGAAACTGCTGCTCGCCGCGATGTTCGGCGATCTGCGTACCCACAGGTTGTTCCATCAGAGAGCGTTGGGTATCGGCCGACCAGTCCGGCAGCTTGCCTTCCAGCTGACGATCAAACAGATATTGCCCGTGCGCTTTGCCTGCGGCGCCATTCAGCACAAAGAAGTGACCGCTGTCGCCCAGCGAACGTTCAAGAATTTTGCCGCGCATTAGCTGAATCTGGGCGCTGATCTCCACGCCAACAAACAGAATGCCGATCACCTGCCCACCGGCATCTTTAACCGGTTGATACTGCGTGATGTAGCGTTTGCCAAACAGCGTAGCGAGACCGCGATAAACCGTGCCGCCCGATACCGCTTTCCAGGCGGCGCTCTGGCGATCGAGCCGTGTGCCAATTGCGCGATTGCCATCTTCTTTCAGCAGCGAGGTAGCGATACGAATATAGTCATCGCCATCGCGCACAAAAATGGTGGAAACGGCGTGGGTGCGCTCCAGGAAATCATCCACCGCGGTTTGATCGAGATTCAGGGTTTTCAGTCCGGCGCGCAGGGTGGGTGTTGATTCATTACCGACGATTACGCGGGAGCTTTCATCACGGCTGAACTTTTTTGGCAGGAAACTGCTGAACAGTTGGGTATAGCTACTGACCTCTTCATTGAGCGTGGCATTGAACATCTCTGCCATTTCACCCATGCCTTTCACCTGATTTTGCATATTCTCTACGGAGAGCTGCTGTAACTGCTTTGCTGCATTCTGGCTTAAAGCGAGCGTGAAAATAAAAACCAACACGGCCACGCTCAAAGACGTCATTACCGACAGCTTAAAGCCAAGACTCATGGCGCTGAGAGAGAGACGCTTCATTTGTTTACCTTTTAATCGCATTGTTAAAGTACGATTAACGGCAGTTACATTAAAAAATTTAGCGTCAATGACGCAGATCAAAGAACTATTTATCGCGATTAAAGTGTGATCGGGGTCGCATTGTGTGAGCGTCCTGATGCCTGTTGATACGGAAGCAAAGAAATAGAGGCAAAGAGAATGATTGAACTGGCTGTTGAGCAATGGGCTGGCATTGAATGTTTGCACGCGGCACCCGCCGGACAACGTGCGCTGCCGCTGCCCACCATTCTGTTTTATCACGGCTTTACCTCGTCGAAAGAGGTTTACAGCTACTTTGCCGTGGCGCTGGCTCAGGCGGGTTTTCGCGTCGTTATGCCAGATGCAGACCGACACGGTGCACGTTACGATGGCGACAGCGAGGCACGGCTGCACCATTTTTGGGACATTCTCAGACACAATATTGATGAGCTTCCGCTGCTGGAACGGGCGCTGAAGGCGCAGGGGATGGTCGCGCCGGGCAAACTGGCGGTCGCGGGCGCCTCGATGGGCGGCATGACTGCGCTGGGAGCAATGGCGCGTTATCCGCAGCTTCACAGCGTAGCCTGCCTGATGGGCTCGGCCTGGTTTATGTCGCTCAGTCAGACGTTGTTTCCGCCGTTGCCCGCCTCACATCCCGACTTTGCCGCGCGCATGGCGCCGCTGGCAGATTACGATCCCAGTCAGCATCTTGCCGCGCTCGGTAATCGTCCGCTGCTGCTCTGGCACGGCGAGGCGGATGAGCTGGTGCCAGCCACCGAAAGCGTCCGTCTGCAGGAGGCGTTGCGCGCGCAGTCGCTGGATACGCAGCTCACCTGGCTGACCGAGAAACAGATCGGCCACAAAATTACGCCCGCCGCGCTCTCCGCCGCCGTGGATTTTTTTACCCACTCTCTCTGATGTCAACTTAGTGGCCAGGCGACGGATAGCATCCGCCTGGCGCTGACCCGCACGATAAATCCGCTTTGAGCAGTAATGCTGCTTGTGTTTATGGCCTGGAATCCCTATTATTACGCGTCAATTTTTCAGCCGCATTACAGGGCTGTGTCTCAGAATCGCTGGTGATTCGCCAACCATTCTGAGACACAGCCTACAACGTTCCTTGCTTCCATGGGCCGCGGTTGACCCCGACAGGAGGCTGAATAATCCGTAAGGAGCAAATTCGATGCGTCATTACGAAATCGTATTTATGGTTCATCCTGACCAAAGCGAACAGGTTCCTGGCATGATCGAGCGTTATTCTGCAGCTATCACTGGCGCAGAAGGTACGATCCACCGCCTGGAAGACTGGGGCCGCCGTCAGCTGGCTTACCCGATCAACAAACTGCACAAAGCCCACTACGTTCTGCTGAACGTTGAAGCACCGCAGTCTGCTATCGATGAGCTGGAAACAAACTTCCGCTTCAACGACGCCGTTATCCGCAGCATGGTTATGCGCGTTAAAAACGCGGTTACCGAAGCATCTCCGATGGTAAAAGCGAAAGACGAGCGCCGTGATCGCCGTGAAGATTTCGCCAACGAAACCTCGGATGATTCGGATGCTGGGGATTCTGAAGAGTAATCAACCGTGACGGCAAATCGACTGCGCCTGTCTGGCACCGTGTGCAAGACGCCAGTGCGAAAAGTGAGCCCGTCCGGTATTCCACACTGCCAGTTTGTGCTTGAGCACCGCTCGCAGCAGGAAGAGGCCGGTTTCAGCCGGCAAGCCTGGTGTCGATTGCCTGTTATTATTAGCGGCAGCCACCATCAGGTCATTACTCAACATATAACGGTCGGCACGCAACTCAGTCTTGAAGGTTTTATTAGCTGCCATCAGGCACGCAATGGCCTCAGTAAACTGGTGTTACATGCCGAGCAGATTGAATTGATAGATTCTGGAGACTAGCCTAATGGCACGTTATTTCCGTCGTCGCAAGTTCTGCCGTTTCACCGCGGAAGGCGTTCAAGAGATCGATTATAAAGATATCGCAACGCTGAAAAACTACATCACTGAAAGCGGCAAGATTGTTCCAAGCCGTATCACCGGTACTCGTGCTAAATACCAGCGTCAGCTGGCTCGTGCTATCAAGCGCGCGCGTTACCTGTCTCTGCTGCCGTACACTGATCGTCATCAGTAATCGGTCACTGTCCATTAACGACTTTGAGAGGATAAGGTAATGCAAGTTATTCTGCTTGATAAAGTAGCAAACCTGGGCGTCTTAGGTGATCAGGTTAACGTTAAAGCGGGCTACGCTCGTAACTTCCTGGTACCACAGGGCAAAGCTGTTCCTGCTACCAAGAAAAACGTTGAGTTTTTTGAAGCACGTCGCGCTGAGCTGGAAGCCAAACTGGCTGACGCACAGGGCGCTGCAAACGAACGCGCTGAGAAAATCAACGCACTGGGCACCGTTACCATCGCGTCTAAAGCAGGCGACGAAGGCAAACTGTTCGGTTCAATCGGCGCTCGCGACGTTTCTGATGCAGTAACTGCAGCAGGCGTTGAAGTAGCTAAGAGCGAAGTTCGTCTGCCAAACGGTGTTCTGCGCACCACTGGTGAGCACGAAGTTGAGTTCCAGGTTCACAGCGATGTGACTGCGAAACTGATCGTGAACGTGGTTGCTGCGAAGTAATTGCGTTAAGAATGGCGTCAGGCTTGCCTGATTGCGTTCGACAAGAAACCCGGCTTCGGCCGGGTTTTTTATTGCCTGCGATTCGGCGGGTGCTGCCGGAGATGCGATCTGCGCCATAAGGCGTATAAAGAGAGCGGGCGGGAGAGTAGGCAGAGCGCCATCGTCCGCTGACGCAAGAATTACTGCGCGCGAAGAAAGGAACCGTCTGGCTGGCGAGTAAACAACACCGGGCCATTGTCGGTCTCAATCGTCAGGCCAGTGACCACGCCCTGTGCATCCTGACGAATCTTCACCTGCTGCCCGCTGCGCAGGGTGCTCAGCGGTTTATCGTCGCCCTCAACCTGCGCCATGGCAAACACATCGTTTACCGGCAGATTATTGTCACGGAACAGCTGCGCCAGCGTCTGCCCGGAAGCGATTTGATAGCTGCGCCAGGCGCCCTGGCTGTCCGCTTTCGCCGCCGGTGCTGCGGGAGCCTTGCCCTGCAACTCAGCCTGCATCGGCACCTCGCGCGACGGCGTGACCGGCTGTTCCACCGGATAGCGCGTGGTGGGTGCAGGCCAGAGAATGGCCACCAGCAGCACGATTAACGCCAGCACAATGCCGCGCCGGTGCATGGCGGGCAGGGGATCCATCCAGCGCAAATTATCCGTCAGATGCCAGACGCGTAACGCCCACTGTGGCGTACGGGATGATGCGGCATTGGGCATGGTTTCCTCCTCGCGGTGCGGGCGGACTAACTGGGTGATTCTTTGCATCAGCGGCACAGACTGCGCTGATTTCCGTTTTTTAGGGGCAATTCGGCCCATGTAAACTCTCTTGTTATGACGCAGTGCGATAGAAGGCGAAAACAACCGGTATGATTACAGTATGGGTAATGTTAACGCGAAGTGCCTGTCATTATTGATAAATTAGCACGCCGCTATTGTTTACTTTTCGCGGGCAAAAGTCATCTTTCCCACGTGGCATTTTACCCTCAGCGCCTGCACTGTTATGCTGCGCCTTCTGAAATTTTCAATGATGAAAGGAAATGCAATGACCACCCCTTCTTTTGACAGCGTTGAAGCGCAAGCAAGTTACGGAATCGGTTTACAGGTTGGCCAGCAGTTGCAGGAGTCCGGTTTAGAGGGCTTACAGCCGGAAGCGCTGCTTGCGGGCCTGCGCGATGCGCTGGAAGGGAATGCGCCAGCGGTGCCGGTTGACGTTGTGCACCGTGCGCTGCGTGAAATCCACGAGCGTGCCGATGCGGTGCGTCGCGATCGCCAGCAGGCGATGGCCGTGGAAGGTCAGCAGTTCCTCGAAGAAAACATCAAGCGTGAAGGCGTCAGCAGCACCGAGTCTGGCCTGCAGTTCAGCGTAATCAAGCAGGGCGATGGCCCGATTCCTTCCCGCCAGGATCGCGTACGCGTGCACTACACCGGTAAGCTGATCGACGGCAGCGTGTTTGACAGCTCGGTAGCGCGTGGCGAACCAGCTGAGTTCCCGGTCAGCGGCGTGATTGCCGGCTGGATTGAAGCGCTGACGTTGATGCCAGTGGGTTCCAAATGGGAGCTGGTCATCCCACAAAACCTGGCGTATGGCGAACGTGGCGCAGGTGCCTCGATTCCACCATTCAGCACGCTGGTGTTTGAAGTTGAGCTGCTGGAAATCCTGTAATTCCTTGCAGACAGCCGATAAAAAAGCCAGCGGAAACGCTGGCTTTTGTCATTGTGTCACCGGCTGTCAGGGCTTCGGCTGCTGTAAATTCACCTGCCACAGCGCAAAACCAATCGCATCATTGCCCTTAGGTTGTAACGGATACTGCGCGTAATCCTTAATGAAGCGCGTCGCCTTCTCCCCCGGTGCGGTTTCAAAACGAATATCCAGCGGCGTGCTGCTGTTTATCGCCGCCAGTCGCCAGTTATTATCCGCCTGCGGATGTACTTCGCCGTGCGCTTTGGTCTGCGCGCTGATATACGCCGCGACCACCGATCGGTTCTCATCCGGCGAGGCAAAGGCGATATGGCTTTCACCGGTCCCGGCAAAGCTGCCGCCAGTGGCGCGGTAATTATTGGTCGCCACCAGAAACGTCGCTGCCGGATCGATCGGCTTGCCGTTAAAGGTAAGCTGATGAATTCGTGACGCGCCAGCATTGATCAGCTTGCAGTCGTTGTTATAACGCGCGGGTTGCGTCACATCGATTTGATAATCAACGCCATCGATCACATCAAAATTGTAGGTACGGAAATCCCAGTTAATCAGCGACTGCGGCTCAGTGCGTGTGGTATCGATCTGATTAAACTGCCCGGCTGAGCACTCCAGCCACTCTTTAACCTCGGCGCCGGTGACCTTCAGCACCACCAGCGTGTTGGGATAGAGATAGAGATCGGCGGCGTTACGGAAGGTTAGCGCGCCTTTTTCCACTTCAACATAGCTGGCGGGATCGTTTTTACGCCCACCCGCTTTGAAAGGGGCCGCCGCGGAGAGCACCGGCAAACGCGCCAGGTCGGGATCGCCCTGAATAAAACGCTCAACGTAATCACGCTGCGCATTATTCACAATCTGCACCGTCGGATCATCCTGAATCAGTGACAGATAACTGTACATGACGTCGGCGGAGCGGCCAATTGGCTTGGCGACGAAGTCGCGCGTCGCCTTGTGCGCATCGGCCAGCACATTTACCAGCGCCTGATCTTCTCCGGCCAGCGACTTCTTCGCCGCCTTGTCATAAATCGGCCGCGCTTGCGCTTTGCCGCTGCTGATCTGCCAGCCGCCCGCGGTTTTGCTCTCCAGCACCAGATCCACCACCCCGAGGTGATCGCCCCACATCCCTGGCATCACCGCCGGTACGCCGTTCAGCGTGCCCTGTGTAATGTCAGCGCCTTTTATCGCCTTAAATTCATCGCTCGGGAAGATGGCGTGCGCATGGCCAAACATAATGGCATCAATGCCAGGCACCTGGCTGAGATAGTAAACCGAGTTCTCTGCCATCGCGTGGTAAGGCTCGCTGGACAGGCCAGAATGCGGAATCGCCACGATAATATCGGCGCCTTTGCTGCGCATTTCCGGCACGTAATGGCGTGCGGTCTCGGTAATGTCGTTAACGGTAACTTTGCCCTCCAGGTTCGCCTTATCCCAGACCATGATCTGCGGCGGCACAAAGCCGATGTAGCCAATATTCAGCCTGTGGGTTTTGCCGGCGCGATCGGTCACCGTGGTGGCTTTGATCAGATAAGGCGTAAACAGCGGCCGGTGGGTTTTGCTGTCGATGATATTGGCGTTCACATAAGGAAAATGCGCGCCGCTCAGCGCCTTGTGCAGGTAGTCGAGGCCATAGTTGAATTCATGGTTGCCGAGGTTACCGACGCTGTAATCCAGGGTGTTCATCGCTTTGTAAACCGGATGCACCTCATCCTTGCCCAGCCCTTTCGCTGCCATATAATCGCCGAGCGGACTGCCCTGAATGATATCGCCGTTGTCGACTAAAACACTGTTTTTTACCTCGGCGCGCGCGGCGTTGATCAGCGTGGCGGTGCGCACCAGGCCAAACTTCTCGGTTGGTGTGTCTTTGTAATAATCGAAATCCATCATGTTGCTGTGTAAATCGGTGGTTTCCATGATGCGCAGGTCAACCGTGGCCGCATGGCTTGCAGCGGTGACCGCCAGCGCCAGCAGCGTGATACCGGGTTTAAACATGTCCCTCTCCTTAATCAGATTTTTCCAGGCCATCAACATCGCAAATTTCACTGCAATCGAGGTTATTTATCTCATTAAAATGTGATCATTGTAGGATTAATGCGCGAATTGCCGCCTGAGGGCGATAAGCGCTGAGAACGATCCGCGGTTAGCAGAGGGCAGCATTATGAATACAGATAACTATGCTGTTGATAACATTATCAATTAGAATAGATAACCGCCCAGGACAGGCGCGAGCGGTGACCATGGCGCGAAATGCTATGCTCACTAAGTGAACCTGTTAACCGCTGTATGCCCAGCGCGGCGCAGACGGCTACTTAAACGAGGTGAACCATGTTAGAGCAAATTTGCCAACTTTCCCGCAAGGCGGGCGACGCAATCATGCAGGTCTATAACGGCGAAACACCGGCAGATATCACGCACAAGAGCGATGATTCTCCGGTCACCGCTGCGGATATTGCAGCACATCACATCATTATTGCGGGCCTGCGCGAGCTGGATGCGGAAACGCCGGTGCTGTCCGAAGAGGATCCTGCGAGTTGGGAAGAACGCCAGCACTGGCAGCGTTACTGGCTGGTTGATCCGCTGGATGGCACCAAAGAGTTTATCAAGCGCAACGGCGAGTTCACGGTGAATATCGCCCTGATTGAGCACGGCAAACCGGTGATGGGCGTGGTCTACGCGCCGGTGCTGGATGTACTGTATTCCGCCGCCGACGGCAAAGCGTGGAAAGAAGAGGGCGGGCATAAAACGCAGATTCATGTCGCTGACGCGCGCCCGCCGCTGGTGGTGATTAGCCGTTCCCATGCCGACAGCGATCCGGAGCTAAAAGAATATCTGGCGCAACTGGGTGAGCACCAGACTGTTTCGATCGGCTCCTCGCTGAAATTTTGCCTGGTTGCTGAAGGTAAAGCGCAGCTCTATCCACGCTTTGGGCCGACCAATATTTGGGATACCGGCGCGGGTCATGCGGTGGCCATTGCGGCTGGTGCGCATGTTCATGACTGGAAAGGACAAACGCTGGATTATACGCCGCGCGAATCTTTCCTTAATCCGGGCTTTCGCGTCTCCATGTTCTGAATAAACCAGGCGGCCAGTAGGTCGCCTTTTTTTATCCCCTTCATACTCACTGGCAGGCAGCCTGTTCCGCTGCGAAGGTTGTCAGTGCTGCGTTTTGTACAAATCATGCTCCCACCAGATTCCCTTTTTATCCGTCATTTTCCTGCAATATTTCCCCGGCATCATGCCGCAGTCGTTAAGGCATGCTGACTTTGCGGCACAGAGCACAATGGTGCTAAAAGTGAAGGTTTATACTGGGTTGTAGCTGCCAGGTAACGGAGTGTTCTGTAATTGTGTGTCAATTCAGTAAAAAAGGTTATTTTCGGGCACACAAAAATTCAGCGTGATCTATAGTTATCCCACTTTGCGCTTCACGGGCTTGTTGCCCCCCTTTTGGTAACGGCGAAGCGTAGTTAACACTGTTCAGGAGTATAAGCAGTATGAAGATTTTTCAGCGTTACAATCCCTTGCAGGTCGCCAAATATGTCAAAACGTTGTTTAAAGGGCGGTTGTATATCAAGGACGTAGGCGCGTTTGAGTTCGATAAAGGAAAGATTTTGCTGCCGCGCGTTAAGGATAAACAGCACTTTAGCGTGATGTCAGAAGTAAACCGCCAGGTCATGCGTTTACAGGCTGATTTTGGCTAGCAATATTGGGCGCCTGCTGGGCGCCCTGTTTATTGCTTTATACGGAAATTTCCACGTTTGGCTTATAACCGCTGTTTCTGCGCTTTTCTGTTCTTCATCCCGCCATGTCGCTTTTCACGCTGTCAGAGTTATCATTCTCTTTCGAGACCGTTCCTCACGCAATCTTTGCCCGTGCCTTTTATAACGTAAGCGGTTTTTTATGCTTATAAAAAGGAATAGCAACATGAAAAATAACGGTGCCGATAGCGGTAAAAATGCAGCAACCGACGCACAGGCTGGCGCATTGCCGCTGAGCGATTTTTCTCTTAACACCTCGACTCTGAACATTACCCAGACAACTTCACCTGCGGCGCCGCGCATGGCCGCAGCCAATGCACCAGTGACCATTACTCAGGTTATCGATAACATCGGCAAGACCGGCACCGTGACGCATAACAGCACCATTGACGATCCGCGCCCAATGTTCCTGGGTCGTGCGGGTGCTAACCAGCTGGTCACACTTTATGATCACCTTGGCGACGCTCTGGGCAGCGCCTATGCGGATGCCGCAGGTCACTGGCGCATCCAGCCAGAATTTGATTTGCCTGAGGGACCGCAGGGCATTACCGCAGAAACCGCGACCCGCTGGAGCACTGGCTTTCAGTTTATCTACAAACCGGCGGCTGACTTTCCGCTGGAAATTACCTTCGTTGAAGACCACGTCGGCGACTATGCCAAAATCTATAATTCTTCTCACCAGCCTAAAATGGTCGACGATCCGCGTGCGCCAATCAGTGGTCATGCAGGTGTCGGCGAGCTGGTAACGGTGTATGCCAACACGCAGGCTGGCAAAGTGCTTATTGGTAGCGCGGTAGCAAATGAAGAAGGACGCTGGACGGTGACACCGCTGGCCGATTTGAGAAATGGTCATCAGCAGCTGGTAGCCGAAACGGCTTCAAAGCACAGCAAGGGCTTTACGCTGAACGTTAACGCACCGCAGCCCGCTGCGGTGCAGGAAGTGCAGGACGTGCAGGAAGCGGCCAGCCAAATCTCTCCGCTGGCGAGAGCGGCTGCTGACAATACGCCGGTGACCATTACTCAGGTGTTCGATAACGTCGGTAAAACCGGCGTCGCGGGTAATCGCGATAATATTGACGATCCGCGTCCTGCCTTCAGCGGGCGTGCAGGCGCATATCAGCTGGTGACGCTGTACAACATGGCTTATGAAGCGATTGGCAGTGCCTTTGCTGATCAGCATGGCCAATGGACGATCAAGCCAGAAGTCGATTTAGTTAAAGGTCTGGAAAGCTACACCGCAGAAACCGCGACTCAATGGAGCAACGGTATCTGGCTGAACTATATTCCGGCGGCCGATGCGCTGCTGGCTATTACCCAGGTTGATGACGGCACGGGCGGCTTCAACAACTCCGACACCTTCAAGATTTCTGGCGATGCGCGTCCGACCATCAGCGGCGTAGCCGGTGTCGGTGAAATCGTAAACGTGTACGCAAACAGTCAGGCTGGCAAAATGCTGATCGGCAGCGCCGTCGCCGGTCATGATGGACGTTGGGTGCTTACGCCGGAAGTGGATATTGCCAACGGTCATGTGCAATTGGTGGCTGAAACCGCCTCGAAGAAGAGCGCGGGCTTTACGATGTCAGTTGACGCACCGGAAGCGCCGGAAGCGGGCAATCTGCTGATCATCAACGATTATGCGCTGGATGATGTTGGTGGCATCAACTTTATTGGCAACGCCGCCGCAGCGGAAAGCTATAGCGGTGCCGAGCGCACCAATGACACGCGTCCGCTGTTTGACGGCAGCGCCGCGCCTGGCCAGCTGGTCACGCTCTACAGCGACAACGTGGTACTGGGCAGCGTGATCGCCGGTGACGACGGCTGGTGGGAGCTGGAAATCACCACGCCGTTACGTCAGGGTGTGGTGCATCACGTGGTGGCGAAAACCGACACGCATACCAGCAATGACTTCGTGATCAACGTTGATAATCCAGGCTATGCCGCTGTGAATATCAATCGCGCCTATGACAACGTCAACAGGCAGGGTGCCATTTCACAGGGCAAAGAAACGGATGATGCGCGTCCAACCTTCAGCGGCACCGCAGGCGCCAATGAAGTGGTTACGCTCTATAGCGGAGACCAGATTCTGGGCAGCACCGTCGCCAACGGCAGCGGTAGCTGGACACTGGAAATCACTGAGAGTCTGGATAACGGCATCAACCAGGTGCGCGCGATGACCGAGCATAACACCAGCAACGCGGTGAACATCAACGTGCAGGCGGAAGCGCCAGCCTTCTCCCGTTCAATGGCGCGCGGCTATGAGGTGGAAAGCGATCCGCTGCTGGTTGCAAGCAATGAGACGCTGTTCGGCCATGGTGCTGAGGTCGCTGCTGGCGATTCGACGCTGGCGCTAAACGCCGATGATTTGTTGCTGAGCAGCGAAAGTGGCTTGCAGGTGAAGGTGGATATAGTCGGTAATCCGCTGTCACTGGAAGAAGAACTCAATACGTTTACGGTTTAACGGCGAGAGCCAATTTAGCAAGGCCGGGATGCTCCCCGGCCTTTTTTATCTGCGTCGGCGCTGATGCTCGCCGCAGATAACAGCGTTATTCTGGCTCTTCGCTTTTCAGCACGCTAAGCGTGGTTGGCCGGGCATCAATGCGTGTTACCAACAGCTGATCGATGCGGTAGCTGTCGATATCCACCACTTCAAATTTGTAGCCAGAGAACTTCACGAAATCGGTGCGTTTCGGGATTTTACGCAGCATAAACATCATAAAGCCGCCAATGGTTTCGTAATTGCCTGACTGCGGGAAATCGTCGATATCCAGCACGCGCATCACGTCGTCAATCGGCGTGCCGCCCTCAACCAGCCATGAGTTCTCATCACGGGCAACAATCTGCTCTTCCAGCCCCTGGCCCACCAGATCGCCCATCAGCGTGGTCATTACATCGTTCAACGTAATAATGCCGACCACCAGCGCGTATTCATTCATGATCACCGCAAAATCCTCACCGGCGGTTTTAAAACTTTCCAGCGCTTCGGACAGCGTCAGGGTATCGGGCACGATCAGCGCCGCACGAATCTGTACGCCGCTGCTTAGCGCCATGCTCTGATTACCCAGCACGCGTAGCAGCAGCTCTTTGGAATCAACATAGCCGACGATATGGTCGATATCATCGTTGCAGACCAGAAACTTGGAGTGCGGATGCTGTGCGATTTTCGTCTTCAGGCTGGTTTCATCTTCATGCAGGTTGAACCAGACAATATTTTCACGTGAGGTCATCGAAGAGGGGACGGTGCGCGATTCCAGCTCAAACACGTTTTCAATCAGCTCATGTTCCTGCTTACGCAGCACGCCAGCCAGCGCACCCGCTTCCACCACCGCATAAATATCATCGGAAGTGATGTCGTCTTTGCGCACCATTGGAATCTTAAACAGGCGGAAAATGCTGTTCGCCATACCGTTAAAAAACCAGACCAGCGGACGCATTATAAACAGGCAGAAGCGCATTGGGTTGATAATGCGCAGGGCGATCGCCTCGGGCGCAATCATGCCGATACGTTTTGGCGTCAGGTCGGCGAAGAGAATAAAGAAGCTGGTGACCACGGTGAATGAGCAGATAAAGCTGAGCTGTTCGGCCAGTTCATGATCGGCGACGCGGATAAACAGGGAATAGAACGCCGGTGAAAATGCCGCATCGCCGACGATACCGCCAAGAATCGCCACCGCGTTCAGGCCAATCTGCACCACGGTAAAAAACATACCGGGCGTTTCCTGCATCTTCAGGACGCGCTGTGCGTTGATATTGCCGTCGTCCGCCAGCAGCTTCAGTTTAATTTTGCGCGCGGCCGCGAGGGAGATTTCCGACAGGGAGAAAAAGGAGCTGACCGCAATCAGCAACACAATGACAAGCAAGCTGTTTAACATAAAATTTCCGTTGGTTTATCGACTTGTCATTTTTGGCCTGGGCAGCATTAGCATCATGCGTATTGAAGGCTATCCGTGCCAAAAATGTCTGCCTGAATCGGCGAAATGCCGTAGCAGAATCACAATCAAGGGCCGTAAAAGGCCGGTGATCGCGATTATAGCAGTAGCGCCATTGCCGCCGCCAGAGGGCGATGCAGAGAGAAATTTTCCAGACAGCGCTCATAGCGTAAACCGGCTGTGCAAATAACAGTAGCGGGGCCGCGCAACAGATGCGCGGTTTTATCGGGCAGTACGCTGATTAATGCGCTTTGCCGGTTGTATCGATTCACGCCTTTGACCACAATAAGCGCAACGATTTGGCTTAACGTCGCGCTGCAGGTGATTACCGCAGGACGCACGCCAGCCAGCGGCTATAGTGATAGCACGCCGCATGCGCATCAGAGCGCGTTAAAACTGGCTTTGCCCCACCTGTATTGGGGTCGGCATTATAAACAGGAGTGAACGTGCCAGGATTTCGTTTTTATTGCTTATGTTGCCTGCTGGTGGCACCGGCCGTTGAGGCCGCCACCGTGCGCTTGCAGCTTGAAGGGTTAACCGGGGAATTACAGAAAAACGTCAGAGCACAATTGTCGACCATCGCCAGCGATGAGGTGTCGTCCGATGGCCGTTTTCGCGCGCGCGTTGCGGAGGCGATTAAAGGCGGGCTGCGGGCGCTGGGCTACTACGAGCCGGATATCGATTTTGAATCGCGCCCGGCACCGGCAGCCGGTGGTCGTCCGGTGCTGATCGCGCGCGTTAAGGCGGGCGAGCCGGTAAAAATAGCTGGCAGCACCATTATTGTCAGCGGTGATGCGCACAACGACAGCGATTATAAAGCCTGGGTTGCACAAGGCACGCCAAAAAAAGGCACCGTCCTGAATCACGGCGCCTACGAAAAATTCAAAAATGGCTTTACTAACCTGGCGCTGCGTAACGGTTATTTCGACGGTGACTTTAAAAAAAGCCAGCTGGGCGTGTCGGTTGAACGGCGTGAAGCCTTTTGGGATCTCGATTATGACAGCGGCGAGCGTTATCGTTTTGGCAACGTCACCTATCAGGGCTCGCAAATCCGCGAAGAATATCTCGATAACCTGGTGCCGTTTAAAAAAGGCGACTATTACAGCTCGCGTGAACTGGCAGAGCTAAACCGTCGCTTATCGGCCACCGGCTGGTTTAATTCGGTGGTGGTTGCGCCTGAATTTGATAAAGGCCGCCAGAGCAAAATATTGCCGCTCAGCGCCGTGGTCTCACCGCGTACGGAAAATACCATTGAAACCGGCGTCGGCTACTCCACCGACGTGGGGCCGCGGCTGAAAGCGACGTGGAAAAAGCCCTGGGTGAACGATCGTGGGCACAGCCTCAGCGCCAGCGCCAACGTCTCCGCGCCCGAACAGGAGTTGGCCTTCGGCTACAAAGTGCCGGTGTTGAAAAGCCCGCTTGAACAGTATTACACCTTTTCCGGTGGCCTGAAGCGTACCGATCTCAACGATACCAAAGCCGATACCACCACGCTGGGCCTGGCGCGTAACTGGGATAACAGCTCCGGCTGGCAAAAAGCGCTGAACCTGCGCTGGAGCCTCGACCACTTTACGCAGGGTAACGTCACCAACACCACTATGCTGCTCTATCCGGGCGCCAGCATTAACCGCACGCGTTCGCGCGGCGGACTGATGCCAACCTGGGGCGATTCTCAGCGCTATTCGGTTGACGTCTCCGATACCACCTGGGGCTCGGACGTTGATTTCATGATTTTGCAGGCGCAGAACGTCTGGATCCGTACGCTGGCGGATAAACACCGCTTTGTGGCGCGCGGTAATCTCGGCTGGATTGAAACCAACGACTTCGATCGCGTGCCGCCCGATTTACGCTTCTTCGCCGGTGGCGATCGCAGCATCCGCGGCTACAAATACAAAAACATCGCGCCACGCGATGAGGACGGCAAGCTGGTGGGCGCTTCCAAACTGGCCACCGGCTCGCTGGAATATCAGTACAACGTCACCGGAAAATGGTGGAGTGCGGTGTTTGTCGACTCCGGCGAAGCGGTGGACGATATCAAACAGAGCAACGTGAAAACCGGCGCGGGCGTCGGCGTTCGCTGGTCATCCCCGGTGGGACCAATCAAGTTTGATATCGCCAAACCGATTGGCGATAAAGAGTCGAGCAACCTGCAATTTTATGTCGGACTGGGGCCGGAATTATGAGTTGGTGGAAAAAGGCCCTGATTGGCTTACTGATATTTCTGGCGGTGCTGTTGGCTGCCGTGGCCTTCCTGATTGGCACCACGCCGGGCCTGCATCTGCTGCTGAACGGCGCGTCACGTTGGGTACCGGGGCTGGAGATCAAACAGGTGGATGGCGGCTGGCGGAACCTGACGCTGAGCGGCGTGCAATATGAGATGCCGGGCGTCAACGTCAACGTCGGCAAAGTGCATCTGGCGGTGCAGCTCGGCTGTCTGACCCATTCGGCTATCTGCGTGAATGATTTCTCCATCAGCGATGTGAACGTCGCCGTGGACAGCAAAAAAATGGCGCCCGCCGCGCAGCAACCGGTGGAAGAGCAGCCTGGCAGCGGGGATATCAGCACGCCTTATCCGATCACGCTGCGTCAGCTGGCGCTGCACAATATCACTATTAAAATCGACGACACCGCGGTGTCGCTGCTCGATTTCACCACCGGCCTCGCCTGGCAGGACAAAAATCTCACCATTACGCCAACGCATATTCAAAGCCTGCTGATTGCCTTGCCGAAAGCGGCGCAGGTGGCACAGGAGCAGGTGATTGAGCCGAAGGTGAATAAGCCGCAGGCCGATGAGCCGCCGTTGGGCGAAACGCTGAAGGCGATGTTTGCCAAACCGCTGCTGCCCGATCTGCCTGAATTTCGTCTGCCGCTGAATGTTGACGTGCAGGAGTTGATCGGCGAACAGCTGCGCATCACCGGCGATACCGATATCGCCATCAACCGTCTGCTGCTCAAAGCGAAAACCGCCGATCAGCTGTTGCAGTTGCAGACGCTCGATATCGATTCACCGCAGGGGCAGCTTAATGCCAGCGGGGAGGCGACGCTGGCTGATAACTGGCCGGTGAATTTCAATCTGAATGGCGCGTTAAACATCGAACCGCTGAAAGGCGAGAAGATCAAAATGACGCTGGGCGGCGCGATGCGTCAGCAGCTCAACCTCGCACTGAACCTCTCCGGCCCGGTACAGGCCCAGCTCAACGGTGACGCGCAGCCTGCGGTAACTGGCTTGCCAGTGAATATGTCGCTGACCAGCCCACAGCTGCGCTGGCCGTTAACCGGCCCGGTGCAGGTTCAGGCCGACAATCTCGATTTCTCCTTTAAGGGCAAAGCCACCGACTATGTCATGGCATTGCGCACCGCGGTAAAAGGCGAGTCCATTCCACCTGCCAACATTGCGCTGGATGGCAAAGGCAACGTGGAACAGTTCAGCCTCGACAAGCTGCGCATTGCTGCCTTGCAGGGCAACGCCGATCTGACCGCGCTGGTGGACTGGAGCAAGGCGATTAGCTGGCGCAGCGAGCTGACGCTTTCTGGTATCAACACCGCGAAACAGTATCCGGACTGGCCGGCGAAGCTGGACGGTAAAATCACCACGCGCGGCAGCCTCTATGGCGGCACCTGGCAGATGCGCGTGCCGGAACTGCAGCTGAAAGGCAATGTGAAACAGAATGCGGTATCGGCGCAGGGCACGTTGTATGGCAACAGCTATAACCAGTGGAACATTCCGGCGCTGCAGCTGGCGCTGGGGCGCAACCATATTGATGTGAAAGGTTCGCTGGGCGATGCGCTGAATCTTGATGCGCTGGTTGATGCGCCGTCGCTGGATAATGCGTTACCGGGCCTTGGCGGCGTGGCGAAAGGATCGATAAAAGCGCGCGGCACGCTGAAAGCACCGCAGCTGCTGGCCGATCTCACCGCTACCCGACTGCGTTGGCAGCAGTTGCAGATCGCCCGTGTCACGCTGCAGGGCGACGTACGCTCCAGCGATCAGGTGTCTGGCAAGCTGGCACTGCGCGTTGAACAGCTTCAGCAGGATGCGCTGAAAATCAGACTGCTTACCCTGAATGCCGATGGCGATGAGAAAAAGCATCAGCTGAAGCTTAACGTGCAGGGCGAGCCGGTTTCTGGGCAGCTGGCACTAAGCGGCAGTTTTGATCGGCAGAGTGAGCGCTGGCAGGGCAGCATGAACGATACGCGCTTCGATACGCCGGTTGGCGTGTGGCGGCTCTCTCGTGCGATGAGCCTGGATTATCTCAACAGCAAGCAAACCGTTACCATTGGCACTCACTGCTGGCTCAATCCCAACGCCGAGCTTTGCGTGCCGCAGCCGATTGAGGCAGGCCCGAGCGGCCACGCGCGCGTGGCGCTGAACCGCTTTGACCTGGCGATGATCAAGCCGTTCCTGACCGATGAAACCAAACTCACCGGCGTGTTTAGCGGTGATGCGGATGTCACCTGGACCGCCGATGGTGCGCTGCCGCAGGGCCGCGTCTCGCTGAAAGGCAACGGCGTCAAGGTTGAGCAGGATGTACAGGGCAATACGTTGCCGGTGGCCTTTACCGCACTGAACCTCAACGCCGCGCTGCGCGACGGACGCGCCCAGCTCGACTGGCTGATCCGCATTGCCAACAACGGTCAGCTGGATGGCAATGTGCAGATCGCCGATCCGCAAAACCGCCGTACGCTCTCCGGCAACGTCAATATCACCAATATCTCGCTGGCGCTGCTGAATCCAGCGCTGATGCAGGGCGAGAAAATCGCCGGCATGCTCAACAGCAATCTGCGTCTGGGCGGTAATCTGCAACAGCCGCAGGTGTTTGGTCAGCTGGGATTGCGCAATATCGATGTTGAAGGTAGCTTTATGCCGGTTGATCTTACCGCCGCTAACCTCAGCATGGTGTTCAACGGCATGAGTTCCACGCTGCAAGGCGCGATTCAGACGGCAAAAGGCAATATTAATCTCAACGGCAACGCCGACTGGAGTCAGATCGATAACTGGCGCGCGCGCATCGCCGCGCAGGGCAGCCGCGTACGCGTGACTGTTCCGCCAATGGTACGGCTCGATGTCTCGCCGGATTTGGTGTTTGATGCGTCGCCGACCGCCTTTAATCTCAACGGCAGCGTTGATATTCCGTGGGCGCGCATCACGGTGCAGGAAGTACCGGAAAGCGCCACCGGCGTCTCTTCGGATGAGGTGCTGCTGGATGAGAACCTGAAGCCGATCGCACCACAAACTGCGGCCATTCCAATCAACAGCAATTTGGTCATTCACGTTGGCAACGATGTGCGACTCAGCGCGTTTGGCCTCAAGGCGAAGCTGAATGGCGATCTCAAACTGGTGCAGGATAAACGCGGTCTCGGCCTAAACGGGCAGATCAACATTCCGTCCGGTCGTTTCCACGCCTACGGTCAGGATCTGCTGGTGCGCAAAGGTGAGCTGCAGTTTGCCGGTCCGCCGGATCAGCCATACGTTAACCTGGAAGCGATCCGCAACCCGGATGCTACCGAAGATGGCGTGACCGCCGGATTACGCGTTACCGGCCTTGCTGATGAACCAAAAGCGGAAGTGTTTGCCGATCCTGCTATGTCACAGCAGGAAGCGCTCTCTTACCTGCTGCGCGGTCAGGGATTAGGTAGCGATGGCGACAGCAACGCATTAACCTCAGCATTAGTTGGGCTGGGGGTTGCACAAAGTGGGCAGGTTGTGGGTAAAATCGGTGAGACCTTCGGCGTCAGCAATCTGGCGCTCGACACCGCCGGTGTTGGCGACAGCCAGCAGGTGCAGGTGAGCGGCTACGTGCTGCCAGGTCTACAGGTAAAATACGGTGTCGGCATATTTGATTCACTGGCGACCTTAACCTTGCGTTATCGCCTTATGCCTAAGCTCTATTTGGAAGCGGTGTCTGGTCTCGATCAGACGCTGGATCTGCTCTATCAGTTTGAGTTTTAGCAATGCGAATAATTGTCTACGGCACGTTACGGCGCAAACAGGGAAACAGTCACTGGATGACGAATGCG
Organism: Duffyella sp. Ts4; assembly: GCF_051851875.1. NCBI lineage: Bacteria > Pseudomonadati > Pseudomonadota > Gammaproteobacteria > Enterobacterales > Erwiniaceae > Duffyella > Duffyella sp. Ts4. The sequence continues at coordinate 39,850 of NZ_JBLYPN010000013.1, forward strand.
CAACTATTAGGCGAACACCAGATTGAGGGCTTTCAGCTCTACAGTCTGGGCCATTATCCCGGCGTCGTGCCGGGTGACGGCAAGGTCATCTGTGAGGTTTATCGCATCGATGCCAGTACGCTGGGCGAGCTTGATGCGTTACGCACCAAGGGCGGTGAATATAAACGCCAGCTGCTGCAAACGCCTTACGGCAGCGCATGGCTTTATGTTTACCAGCGCCCGGTTGCCGGGCGGCAGCTGATCGACAGCGGCGACTGGTTGCTGCGCGATGAGCAGCCAGAAGGCGAATAGCAGATAAAAAAAACGCCGTCATGATGACGGCGTTTTTTATGCGGGCAACAACAGAATTACTGTTTTGCTGCGCGTTCGAATGAGGCCACGATTTCAGCTTTAGCCGCTTCCACGTCGTCCCAGCCGTCAACTTTAACCCACTTGCCTTTTTCCAGATCTTTGTAGTGCTCAAAGAAGTGGGTGATCTGCGCACGCAGCAGTTCTGGCAGGTCGTTCACATCTTTGATGTGATCGTATTCTTTAGACAGTTTGGTGTGCGGCACGGCAACCACTTTGGCATCTTCGCCAGACTCGTCGGTCATTTTCAGCACGCCAACCGGACGGCAGCGAATGACGGAACCCGGCACCAGTGGATAGGGCGTTGGCACCAGTACGTCAACCGGATCACCATCCAGAGAAAGGGTGTTATTGATGTAACCATAGTTGCAAGGATAGAACATGGCGGTAGACATGAAACGGTCTACGAACAGCGAGCCAGACTCTTTATCCACTTCATATTTGATAGGATCGGCGTTGGCCGGGATCTCAATGATTACATAAATATCTTCTGGCAGGTCTTTACCGGCTGGAACATGGTTCAAACTCATCTCGGATTCCTTGATTAGTCATAAGTCGAGTGATGGCTATTATAGCCAACTGCCCCTGAAAGTAAGCCCCCTTTTTACCCTTTAGGAATGCGCCTTGCTTTACTTGCCGACAAGGAACAGCGAGACGATGCCCGCGGCAATCAGCGGTCCCACCGGCACGCCGCGAAACAGCGAAACCCCAATGATGGTGCCGATCAATAATCCACCGACGATGGTTGGCTGTGCGCCCATCAGGCTAACGCCGCGGCCGCCTAACCACGAGACAAAGATGCCAACCACAATCGCCAGCAGCGACTTCCAGTCGAGAAAGGATTTTACCAGCGTGGAAGGGGGCAGGGTGCCGCTGGCCAGCGGTGCCATCACCGCAATGGTGAGAATAATAATGCCCAGGGTGATGCCCTGTTTTTCCACCACCGGGAAAAATTGCGCCAGCGGCGTCAGCTTGATCGCCAGCAACACAAGAATAGAGATGGTCACGGCGGTGTTGTGGACAAAAAAGCTGAGAACGGCGAGCAGCACCAGAATAATTAGTGAGGCGTAAGCGGTCATGACAGGCTCCAGCATGGCTGGCACCTGGCCAGCCGGTTCAGAAATTAACAGTCGTCCGGATTTGCACAGCTTCCCTGAGTCAGGGATTGCAGCATTAGGGTCTGATTTTTTATCAGGCTTACCGCCTGTGCGCCATAGTTGAGCACGCCCGACGTGCCCTGCTGAGCCGCCAGACTTTTGCTGGTGGCCAGCCAACTGTCACGATAGGTGAGCCAGGCGCGCTGCGCGCTGCGCAGTTTGGCTTTGTCATCACCGGTGAGTTTTGCCATCGCTGACTGATAGGCCAGGTTCAATTCCTTGTCCCAGGCTTTGCTGGCAGTGGTGTAACAGCCGGACATGCCCGCAGTGGTGCTTTCATGCTGCAAACACTGCTCAAGCGCCTGATCGGCCGGTGCGGCATGGGCTAACAGGCTGGCGGTCATTAATCCGCCACAGAGTAAAATTCTTTTTCTCATCACTCGCTTCCTTTTTCTGAATGAAAAAACAACGATTAGCGCTGCTAACGCATCAGCGTCACAGCCAACGGCAGCCATCATACCAGTAAAGTTTCCCGCTTTTATTGCCGATAACTTATCCGCTTCAGGCATCGGGATTTTTGCCTCTTCTTGGATAACGGGAAACATCATGCTGAAAAAGGTCTCACTTCGTTCCGGGTTATTACTCTTACTGGCGTGTATGACATTGCTGCTGCTGTTGGTCAGCGTGATGGGCATTATCGCTATCAATAAAGGCAACCGTTCTCTGGATGTGATCAATCGAATTCAGGCGATCGAACTCAACAGCCTTTACCAAAGCAACAGTGGATTAATGAGCGCGCGCACCAACGCCGCGCTGGCAGTGCGCAAGATTGAGATTGGCCTGCTGGATGAGGGGACGGCCATCAGCAAGCACGCCGCCGCCGATCTGGCTGAGTCACGCCAGCGGCTGAAGCAGTTCGTCGATGCCGGTACGGTAACCGCCCATGGCAAAACGCTAGCCGATGCGGTGGTAGCCACTTTCAATGTTTATGTTGATCAAAGCATTACGCCGATGATGACGGCGTTAAATAAACAGTACACCGATGAGTATTACGATCTGCTGGAAGGCAACATGTCCGCGCAGGCGCAGGCTTTTACCGAGGCGGTAGGGAATTTTGGTCACTACGCCAATCAGGTTACCGCCGCGCAGCTGGCGCAGGCGACGTGGAATGAGCGCATGATGAAAATCCTCATCGGCATCAGCTGCGTGCTGACGGTGCTGCTGATCGGTTTTGCCTGGCATATTTTGCGCATCATGCTGCTTACGCCATTAAATCAGGCGATTACGCATCTGGAAGGCGTTGCCGCAGGCGATCTGTCGCAGCCGGAACCGGCTGGTGGCAGCAACGAACTGGGGCGTTTGAATCGGGCGCTGGCCGATATGCAGGTGGCGCTGCGTCACTCGGTGGGCCGGGTACGTGAGGCGAGCCAGCAGATTGATGTCGGCAGCCGCGAACTCTCCGCCGGTAACAACAATTTATCGCAGCGTACGGAAGCGTCCGCGGCGTCGCTGGAACAGACCGCCGCCAGCATGGAGCAGCTGACCGCTACCGTGCGGCTCAACGCGCAAAATGCCGAGCAGGCGCATCAGCTGGCTAATCGCGTTTCCGATACCGCCGATCGCGGCGCGCAGGTGGTGTGCCACGTGATGGAAAAAATGCAGGAGATCACCAGTAGCTCGGCGCGCATCGGCGATATTCTTAGCGTGATTGACGGCATCGCTTTCCAGACCAACATCCTGGCGCTTAACGCTGCCGTCGAGGCTGCGCGCGCTGGTGATCAGGGCCGAGGCTTTGCCGTGGTGGCTAACGAAGTGCGTAACCTGGCGCAGCGCAGTGGCACCGCGGCCAAAGAGATTCGTACGCTGATTGCCGAATCGCAAACGCGCGTCCGTGAAGGCAGCGACATGGCCACGCAGGCGGGTGAAACCATGGATGATATTGCCGGTGAAGTGATGCGTGTCACCACCTTAATGAAAGAGATCTCCAGCGCCTCTGCGGAACAGAGTCGTGGCATTGAGCAGGTTAACCTGGCGGTCACGCAGATGGATGAGGTGGCGCAGCAGAACGCAGCCCTGGTCGAGCAGGCGGCAGCGGCCACGCAGTCGCTGGAAGAACAGTCACAGCAGTTGGTGCAAACCATGGCGCTGTTTCGGGTCAGTGCAGCATAAAAAAAGGGCGCTCATGGCGCCCTCTTTTATAGCAACGATTAGCTGGCAGATTCGTCAGAGTAGTCGCGAATAAAGCGTTCGATATCATCAACCATCGAGGTATTACCCACGAAGAACGGGCAACGCTGATGCAGCGTTTCCGGCTGCAGATCGAGAATACGGCGTGCGCCATCGCTCGCTTTGCCGCCCGCCTGCTCGGCGAGGAACGCCATTGGGTTGCACTCATACAGCAGGCGCAGTTTACCCTGTGGATGGCTTGCAGTGCTTGGATAGAGATAAATTCCACCTTTCAGCAGGTTGCGGTGAAAATCCGCCACCAGTGAACCGATATAACGGGAAGTGTAAGGGCGATGAGACACCGCATCTTCTTCCTGGCAGAATTTCAGGTATTTTTTTACACCCTGTGGGAAACGGATGTAGTTACCTTCGTTGATCGAGTAAGTATACCCTTCCGGTGGATAGGTCATACGCTCTGCGCTCAGGCAGAATACGCCCAGCGAAGGATCGTAGGTAAAGGCGTGCACACCGCAGCCAGTAGTGTAAACCAGCATGGTGGAGGAGCCATACACCACATAGCCAGCGGCAACCTGCTGGCTGCCTGGCTGCATGAAGTCTTCTTCTTTTACCGGCGTGCCTGGCGGCGTGATGCGACGATAAATAGAGAAGATGGTGCCGACAGAGACGTTAACATCGATATTCGATGAGCCATCCAGCGGATCCATCAGAACCACATATTTACCGTTTTCTGCGCCTTCAAAGATGACGAACTCGTCTTCTTCTTCTGATGCAATACCGGCCACAATACCGCGGGCTTTCAATGCCGCTTTTAGTTTCTCGTTAGCAAACAGGTCGAGCTTCATTTGCTGCTCGCCCTGCACGTTTTCAACGCCGCTGGCACCCAGAATATCCACCAGGCCCGCTTTGTTGATGTCACGGTGAATAATCTTTGCGCCCAGTTTGATGGCGGAAATCAGCGCCGTCAGTTCACCTGTGGCGTGCGGAAAGTCGTGTTGCTTCTCGACGATAAATTCGCCTAACGTTTTCATAACACATTCCCTGAATCTACGGTGGAGTGTCAGCAGGTTTAACAAACTGCCAACGTATGCGTTCGCAGTTTAGCCGATTGAACCGCAAAGGCCATAGTCCAAATCCGTTTCTTCCGCCGTCACTCGGCGCTACACTGTGCGCCGAACTTTTAGTAACTGGATCTGTTATGCGTATTCATATTCTGGGAATCTGCGGTACTTTCATGGGTGGGCTGGCGATGCTGGCACGGGCACTGGGCCATGAGGTTACCGGCTCAGACAACAACGTTTATCCACCAATGAGCACGCTGCTGGAAAAGCAAGGCATTGATTTGACGGAAGGTTATGACGTCAGTCAGCTGGATCCGGCGCCCGATCTGGTGATCGTCGGTAACGCCATGACGCGCGGCAATCCGTGTGTCGAGGCAGTGCTGGAGCGCAACATTCCTTACCTCTCAGGACCGCAATGGCTGCACGATTATGTGCTGCGCGATCGCTGGGTGATTGCGGTAGCCGGAACCCACGGAAAAACCACCACGGCGGGCATGACAGCGTGGATTTTACAGGCCTGCGGCCTTGAGCCGGGCTTCGTGATCGGCGGTGTTCCCGGTAACTTCGACGTTTCGGCAAATTTAGGAAAAACCCCATTCTTCGTGATAGAGGCGGATGAGTATGACAGTGCCTTTTTCGATAAGCGTTCCAAGTTTGTGCATTACGCGCCGCGCACGCTGATCCTCAACAATCTTGAGTTCGATCACGCGGATATTTTTGACGATCTGCGCGCTATTCAAAAGCAGTTCCACCATCTGATCCGCATCGTGCCGGGCAGCGGCAAAATCCTTTTCCCGGAGCATGACGCTAACCTGAAGCAGGTATTGGCGATGGGCTGCTGGAGCGAGCAGGAGAGCGTCGGCGACGGCGGTCACTGGCAGGTGAAAAAGCTGAAGCCGGACGCATCCCACTGGGAAGTGCTGTTCGATGGCGAGCGCGTGGCGGAGGTGAACTGGGCGCTGGTCGGTGAACACAATATGCACAACGGGCTGATGGCGATTGCTGCGGCGCGGCATGTAGGCATTAAGCCGGAAGATGCCGGTAAAGCGCTGAATGATTTCATCAATGCGCGCCGCCGTCTTGAGCTGCGTGGCGAGAGCAACGGCATTCAGGTGTATGATGATTTTGCCCATCATCCCACGGCGATTCACGCCACGCTGGCGGCATTACGCAGTAAGGTTGGTGGCCGTGCGCGCATTTTGGCCGTGCTGGAGCCGCGCTCCAACACCATGAAGATGGGCATCAACAAAGACGATTTGGCCCCCTCGCTGGGCCGTGCCGATGAAGTCTTCCTGTTACAGCCCGCCCACATTCCGTGGCAGGTCGCCGAAGTGGCTGACGCCTGCGTACAGAAAGCGAGCTGGAGCGCGGATGTCGATACGCTGGTTGAGATGATTGCTAAGTCGGCCCAGCCGGGCGACACCATACTGGTGATGAGCAACGGCGGATTTGGTGGCATTCACCAGAAGTTGTTGGATCGGTTGGCGTAAGGCCGCCCAAAGCGGGGAGGTTTGCCCGGAAGCGGGCGGCTTCTTAAGGTCAATGTCTTAGGGGCAACGTCTTAAGGTCAACGTCTTAAGGTCAAAAGCTATTTCGTTCTGCCTGAAGGCAGCCCGGGCAGGGCCAGGTCAAAGGCCATTTCGTTCTGCCTAAAGGCAGCCCGAGCAGGGCCGGCAGTCGCCCCGGCCCTGCACCCGCGCTATCCGGCAAACACAACCGCCCGCTGCGCGGGTACCCTCAGCAAAACCATTTTCCTGACGGACCAGGCGCGATTCGGAGTATTCGCCTCATCCTGAGGCTCACCCCTTCGGGGCAGCGCAAGCGCTGTTCAAAAACGCTCCCGGCGTTTTTGTCTGCTCAACGCACCTTCTCGCCGCATCCCTGCGGCTCGCCCTGGAAAACGCTTTTGCCTCGGCGTTTGTGATGCCTCCTCAAGGTCAACACCCAGGTCAAGTTCAAAGGCCATTTCGTTCTGCCTGAAGGCAGCCCGAGCAGGGCCGGCAGTCGCCCCGGCCCTGCACCCGCGCTATCCGGCAAACACAACCGCCCGCTGCGCGGGTGCCCTCAGCAAAAGCGTTTTCCTGACGGACCAGGCGCGATTCGCTCCTGCTCAACGCACCTTCTCGCCGCATCCCTGCGGCTCGCCCTGGAAAACGCTTTTGCCTCGGCGTTTGTGATGCCTCCTCAAGGTCAACACCCAGGCCAAAACCTAAAAGACTAAAATCTTAATTCGAAATAAAACCCAAACCCAAACCCAAACCCAAACCCAAACCCAAACCCAAACCCAAACCCAAACCCCTTATTTGTGATCTTAAAATTTGAGGCTATGGACACTAAGCAATGAGCAATGAACACTAAGTTTTAGGTGTTCAGGCATTGGGCTTTGATTAATAGATTTTTGCTTTTTGCTTTTTGCTTTTTGCTTTTTGCTTTTGGTTTTTGGTTTTTGGTTTTTTGTTTAGCTTTTGACCTGGATTTTGACCTTGAGGAGGCATCACTACCGCTGAGGAGGTGAACATTTTAGGATGTCCCGCCATGGATGGCGGGACAAGGGAGCGCTGAGCAGGAGCGAATCGCGAGCGGTCCGTGAAGAAATGTGAACCGACGAAGGTACCCGCCTGCGGCGGGCGGTTGTGTTTGCCGGATAGCCGGGGTGCAGGGGCGGGGCGCATGCCGCCCCTGCTCGGGCGGCCCGAAGGGCAGAACGAAATGGCCTTTGACCTTAAGACGTTGACCTTAAGATGTTAACCTTAAGACGTTGACCTTAAGACGTTGACCTTAAGACGTTGACCTTAAGACGTTGACCTTAAAGCCCGCCTGCAAGGCAAAAGCCTCCCGCTATTGTGTTTCCGCTAACTCCCGCAAATACTGGAAAATCTGACGATAAGCCTTCGGTGGCTTATTAGTCGCTTTCTCTTTCTGGGCGTTGCGGATCATTGAACGCAGCTGCTGGCGATCGGCATCGGGATAGAGTGCGATCACTTCAGCGATCACGTCGTCGCCTTGCTCGACCAAACGATCGCGCAAGCCTTCCAGCTTATGAAACAGCGCAACCTGCTGGTTATGACGGTTCTTTAACTTATCCAGCGCCAGACGAATCGGTTCTTCTTCGCGGCTGCGCAGCATTTTACCAATCAGCTGCAGCTGGCGGCGGCGGCCCTCTTTTTTAATCCGCTGTGCCAGTTCAATGGCGGCACGCAAATCATCGTCAAGCGGGATCTTATCGAGCGAGTTTTTACTCAGCTCCATCAGTTCGGCACCGAGGCGTTTCAGCTCTTCGGCATCGCGTTTAATTTCGCTCTTGCTGACCCAGATAATCTCTTCATCTTCTTCTTCGTGATTATCGGGGGCATCGTCGAGCCATTCGTCTTCGGGGTGGTTATTCATTATCAGGTTCCTGAAAAAAAGTTGGGCTCCGCTGCGCAAAAAAAAGCGATAGCGCCGAACGCAAAGCCCACTATCAAGGCGACGGCGAAGGGCAAAGATATGCTCTGCTCCTGGCCTGGAGAGCCGACAGCGGGCCTAATGCTATCAGGTTACGCCGCGACTGCGAAATTGTTCTCTGACTCTGTTAGACTCAAATCAGCGATCCACAACCCTCAGCCGCATATTCATGGTCCTGGGCATGGCCCCAACCTCATGACGGCTCTCACTATTATGGCAGGTTCATGAACGTATCAAATCAAGTCGCAGAACAACGTAAGGTGCTGGAGCAGGCGGTCGCGATGGCGCTGGAACTGGCTAAAGCGGGCACCGATGGCGCAGAAGTCGCCGTCAGTAAAACGATCGGAATTGGCGTCAGCACGCGCTATGGTGAAGTGGAAAACGTCGAGTTCAACAGCGATGGTGCGCTCGGCATTACCGTTTATCATCAGAACCGCAAAGGCAGCGCTTCATCAACCGATCTGAGTGAAGACGGCATCAAGCGCACCGTGCAGGCGGCGATCGACATCGCCCGTTACACCTCACCCGATCCGTTTGCCGGTATGGCCGATCCCGAACTGCTGGCCTTTGACGCGCCGGATCTCGATCTTTACCATCCCGCCGATCTGGATGCCGATCGCGCCATCGAACTGGCTGCTCGCGCCGAGCAGGCGTCGCTAAAGGCGGATAAGCGTATTACCAATACCGAAGGCGGCAGCTTTAACAGCCACGTCGGCATCAAAGTCTTCGGCAACAGCCACGGCATGCTGCAAAGCTACTGCTCCAGCCGTCACTCGCTGTCGAGTTGCGTAATTGCCGAAGTGGATGGCGACATGGAGCGCGATTACGCCTACACCGTGGGACGCGCGCTGGGTGATTTGCAGTCGCCGGAATGGGTTGGCGAAGAGTGCGCCCGCCGCACGCTGGCTCGCCTGTCGCCGCGCAAACTTTCCACTATGAAAGCGCCGGTGCTGTTTGGCCGTGAAGTGGCTACCGGCCTGTTTGGTCATCTGGTAGGTGCTATCAGCGGCAGTAGCGTTTACCGTAAATCGACCTTCCTGCTGGATGCCATGGGGCAGCAAATTCTGCCGGAGTGGCTGACCATCAATGAGCAGCCACACCTGCTGAAAGGCCTGGCGTCTACGCCGTTTGACAGCGAAGGCGTGCGCACCCAGCAGCGCGATATCATCAAGGATGGCGTGTTGCAAACCTGGCTGATGACCAGCTACTCGGCGCGCAAGCTCGGCCTGCAAAGCACCGGCCATGCGGGCGGCATTCACAACTGGCGCATTCAGGGCCAGGGCGACAACTTCGAGCAGATGCTGAAAAAGCTGGGCACCGGCCTGCTGGTGACCGAACTGATGGGCCAGGGCGTTAGCGGCATCACCGGCGACTATTCGCGTGGCGCCTCGGGCTTCTGGGTGGAAAATGGTGAAATTCAGTATCCGGTTAGTGAGATCACCATCGCAGGCAATTTGAAAGATATGTGGCGTAATATCGTCACCGTCGGCAGTGATATTGAAACGCGCAGCAATATTCAGTGTGGTTCTGTGCTGCTGCCGGAAATGAAAATCGCCGGGCAATAATCCCTTCCTGCGGGCAGCGGTCGTTGCCCGCGACTATTCCAGTCATAATAAAAACAGGAAGTGCGCCATGCGTAAGCCTTTGTTAGCAATGTTGTCGATCTCACTTTTATTCAGTAGCGCTGCGGCGCTGGCCGATCTCGAGCAGGATATGGATATGCTCAAAGGCGGCCTGCGAGTGGTCATGAAAACCGACGACCGGGCAGAAATGACGCGCGCGCTCGGCGATATGCGCAAGGCTGCGCAGGATGCCAGAACGCAGACGCCAGATAAGCTGGAAGGTCAGCCAGCGGACAGCGCGCAGGTAAAAGATTTCCATGCCGGTATCGATTCGCTGATCGCACAAATCAATGTGGTGGATAAGCTGGCGCAGGCAAACAACCTCGACGGTGCCAAAGCCGAAGCGAAAAAACTCACCGATATTCGCGACAGCAACCATAAGAAGTTCCGCTAAGACTTAATCGGGTAGCGTTCCCTTATGGCGCTATCCGCTTCACTTTCTGCCCTGCCATCACCTTTTCTTATCCTTCTCCGCCTTACTCATTTTTTTCCTGCTTTTTCTGACGGCAATCGGCCCTAAGCCCTGCGTTCAGCGCCAAAAGATGCACGTTTTGTGCACTGGATCGTCTTTATCCCTCTGATTTTCTCATCCTGCGATCTCTGACCAGCATTGCGCGACCATTTCCACTTCGAGCTGGAAAAAGTGCGTCTGTAAAGCGGCGCGGCACAACGCTAAGTTGAGGTTCACGCGACAGTGGATTTTTCGCTTTAACAGGAGTGACAGAGTGAACAACGGCGCGGTTTCAGTGAGCAACACGGCGACCCCGGAGCAGATTCAGGCGTTGGCCGACAGGGTGCTGGGGCAAATCAACCGGCTGTTTGCGGCGCAGCAGATTTCGCCCAATCCGGTGCAGCAGCAGATGCTCGTTTCGCACGTTAAGGCGATGGCGCTGCGTTCATTAACCGGCGAGGCCCTGCCTGACGTCGATGCGGATCTGTTTGATGAGATCTCTCCCGCGTCGATTGCGCTGGCGCAGCAGGTGGTCGATCTGTTCGGCAATTTACCGGTTGAGGAGGCCTGGCTGTTATCCGTGCATATCGATGTGGCGCGGGAAAATCAGTAGATCCAGCGTGCCTGATAGTCGATCGGGCTGCGCAATACAGACAATAAGGAAGAGAAAATGGTAACCGTAGTGATTGGCGATCGTTTAGGTAAAGGGCTGAAAGTCGCGGCTGGCGTTGAGAAAGCGGGTGGCCGTGCGGTCGTGGTGCCGGGCGTGGCGGCGGACATGAAGCTGGGCGACGTGATGAAGGCTGAAGGGGCAGATTTTGGCATCTCCTTCTGCGGCAGCGGCGGCGCAGGCGCGATCACCGCGCAGAATAAATATGGCTACAAAGCGAAGCATGGCATGCGCTCGGTGGAAGAGGGCGTCACCGCGATCAACGAAGGCGCCACCGTACTGGGCTTCGGCTTTATGGATAAAGAAGAGCTGGGCGAACGGCTGGTGCAGGCCTGGAATAAAAAGTACAGCGGATGAAAGAACATTACACCACCACCGTGACCGTCAGCGGCAAAGGCGAGAGTAAAAGCCGCGCCTTTGCCGATGCGCTGAATCAGGTGCAGCATGCGGTGCTGCGCTCAACACAAAAGATCCTGCTGCGCATTGAGCCGCAGGACGTCAGGGTGATCTCTGCCCATGAAGCGGTAAAAAAAGAGGCGTTCCTGTTCTTTTTCCTTGCCCGTGAAAAACGCAGCTATCGCGTTGAGCTGGAGATTACCGTCAACGTCACGGTGATCGACACCGATAAGGTGACCTTCACGGCAGCATGAAAAACGGTGTTGTCGTGCTGGCTACAGCAGCCCGTACAACGAATAACAATGTAAAAACGTTGGCGTAAGCCGCACAGGAAGACGGATGTTTTTAATTATATTGTTTAAATCTCTGATTATCGGCGCGCTGGTGGGTGTCGGCGTAGGGGCAGGCGCGGCGCGCATGTTTCATGCGCCTACATCGCAAGGTATGGGTGCCTTTCGTACGCTGGGCGAACTTAACTCCTGTGAAGGCGACCCCGCTTCTCACTTCTCTTTTGGCCTTGGCTTCTTCTTTAACGCCTGGGCATCGTCGGTGGCGGCGGGCGCCTTCACGCAGGATGTCGATCATCGCATCATCCCCAACTGGGGCGCGGCGGCGCTGATGGTAAAAAATCGTAACCTCGCTGAAACGCTGCACGATCCGAAAAAGATGGCCATCGCCTGCGGCATCATCGGCATGATTGTGGTGGCCTTCCTCAACTCCACCGCCTCAGCGGTGCCTGCGGCGCTGCAGGTGACGGCGGTAAAAGTGCTGGTGCCCGCGGCGAACCTGCTGGTCAACACGGTAATGCCGGTGATCTTTTGGCTGGCTGCGATTGATGCCGGTAAAAAATCGGGCTTCTGGGCAACGATTTTCGGCGGTCTGGCGCAGCTGATCATGGGCAATGCGGTGCCGGGTCTGGTGCTGGGCATTCTGATTGGCAAAGGCGTGGAAGAGAGCGGCTGGAACCGGGTAACGCGGGTCATGATGGTGGCGATTGTGCTGCTGTTTGTGCTGAGCGGCTTCTTCCGCGGCTTCGATATGAAAATGTTGCAGTCTTTCCAGCTGGGCATTCCGGGCTGGCTTGATGCGATGCACAACGCTATCAGTGGCAAATAAGGGGCAGGCGATGGAAGAGTCAAAGCAGGGTTTTTGGTATGCCGACTGGTCATTCCCGCTGTTTGTCGGGCTGCTGTCATCCGGCGTGTTCGCCGGTACGCACATGTATTACCTCTACGGTATCGGCGCCTTCAACGAGGTGGCGTTTGTGTCGATGCTGCGCGCGGGTATCGAAACCGGCGCTTACGGCGCGGTAGCCGCCTTCGGTGCCAGCTTTCTGTTTGCCCGCATCATTGAAGGCTCGCTGGTGGGTATTCTCGATATTGGCGGCGCGATTCAGACCGGCGTCGGCCTCGGCGTTCCGGCGCTGCTGCTGGGCGCGGGCATCGTCTTTCCACTGGAAAACTTTGCTGCCTCGCTGGTAACCGGCCTGTTGATCGGTCTGGCGGTGGGCTATGTCATTATCCTGGCGCGTAAATTTACCATTAATCAAAGCGATTCTACCTACGGCGCCGACGTGATGATGGGCGCGGGCAACGCCTCCGGGCGTTTCCTCGGGCCGCTGATCATTCTCTCGGCAATGGCGGCGTCCATTCCAATCGGACTGGGTTCGTTGATTGGTGCGTTGCTGTTCTATCTGTGGAACAAACCGATCACCGGCGGCGCCATCCTCGGTGCCATGATCCTCGGCGCCATTTTCCCGGTGGCGATCGCCTGATTCCACGGCGCGTCCAGGGCGGACGTGCCGTCGGCAAGGAGCATGCAATGTACGATCTTATTATTCGTCGCGCGCGACTGGTGGATGAGCAGCAGGTGGATGTGGCGCTGCACAACGGCAAAATCGCCGCGATTGCGGCGCACATCGCTGAACCCGCGATGCAGGAACACGATCTGGCAGGACGTTATTATCTGAGCGCTGGCTGGATCGACAGCCACGTTCACTGCTATCCCGCGTCGCCGATTTATCACGATGAGGCCGACCAGGTTGGCGTTACCTGCGGCGTGACCACGGTGATCGATGCTGGCAGCACCGGTGCCGACGACATCGACGATTTTTATCAGCTGACGCGCAGTGCCAAAACCCAGGTGCACGCGCTGATCAACATTGCACGCAGTGGCATTGTGACCCAGAACGAACTGGCGGATATGGCGCAGATCGATGGCGAAGCGGTGCAGGCGGCGGTGCAGCGTCTGCCTGATTTTATTTTGGGCCTCAAGGCGCGCATGAGCAGCAGCGTGGTCGGCACCAACGGCGTTCAGCCGCTACAGCGCGCGAAGGCGATCCAGCGCGCGATCGGCGGGCTGCCGTTGATGGTGCACATTGGCAATAATCCGCCCGATTTGGATGAGATTGCGCCACTGCTCAGCCAGGGCGACATCATTACGCACTGCTTTAATGGCAAACCCAATCGGGTGCTGACGCCTGCCGGTGAACTGCGTGCGTCAGTTGCCGCCGCCATGCAGCGCGGCGTGATGCTGGATGTCGGTCACGGTAGCGCCAGTTTTAGCTTTGAGGTGGCACAAGCCGCCATCGCGCAGGGCATTCTGCCCGACACCATTAGCTCCGATATTTACTGCCGTAATCGGCTAAACGGCCCGGTACGCAGCCTGGCACATGTGATGTCGAAATTTCTCGCCATCGGCATGACGCTGCCGCAGGTGATCGCCTGCGTCACCGTGCAGGCTGCCGCAGCGCTTCGTCTGCAGCACAAAGGCGAACTGACGCCGGGCTACGATGCCGATCTGACCATCTTTGCCCGGCAAAATGCGCAGCAGGACTTTATCGATTCAGATGGCGTGCAGCAGCACGGTGAACAACATCTGGTGCCACTGGTCGCCGTCGTGGCGGGCCACTGGATGCCAACAGCAGAAGGGAAAACGCATCATGGCTTCGATCTATGAAAAGTATGGCCTGAAACAGGTGATCAACGCCTCAGGCAGAATGACGATTCTGGGCGTTTCCACACCCACCGCCAGTGTGGCTGCGGCTGTAGAAAATGGCCTGAGCCACTATTTTGAAATGAAAGATCTGGTCAACAAAACCGGCGAGCACATCGCTAACCTGCTGCAGGTCGAGAGCGCGGTGGTGGTCTCCTGCGCGTCGGCGGGCATCGCACAGGCGGTGGCGGCGATGATTGTAAAAGATGACGCATGGCTGCTTGAGAATCTGCATGCTTCGCCACTGATCGTGCCGCACGACATTGTGCTGCCAAAAGGCCATAACGTGAATTACGGCGCGCCGGTAGGATCGATGGTGGCGTTAGGCGGCGGCAGAGTCGTGGAAGCGGGCTACAGCAACGAATGTTCTGCCGCGCAGCTGGCCGCGGCGATTACCCCACAGACCGCGGCGGTGATGTATGTGAAATCGCATCATTGCGTGCAAAAAAGCCATTTGAGCGTGGCGCAGGCAGCTACGGTTGCCCATGAACATGGCCTGCCGCTGATCGTCGACGCCGCAGCGGAAGAAGATTTACAGGCTTATTATCTGGCCGGTGCCGATCTGGTGATCTACAGCGGGGCGAAAGCCATTGAAGGCCCTTCCAGCGGCGTGGTGATTGGCCGTCAGCGCTATATAGAATGGGTAAAACTGCAGGCAAACGGCATCGGTCGGGCGATGAAAGTCGGCAAAGAGGGCATTCTTGGCCTGACTCAGGCGATCGAAGATTATCTGATCCACGAGCAGAGCAGCGGCGCACAGATGGTGGATAAAATGATGCCGTTTATCAACCAGCTTAACGGCCTGCCCGGCGTCAGCGCACGCGTGGTCTGGGACTCGGCAGGGCGCGATATTGCCCGCGCCGAGATACGGTTTGATGAGGCGGTCTGCGGCATCGGTGCCGGAAGCGTGGTTCAGGCGTTGAAAAACGGCGACATCGCCATCTATTTTCGCGGTTACAAAGCCAACGAAGGCATTATTGAAGCCGATGTACGCAGCGTTTCTGCTGACCAACTGCAGCTAATTTTTGAGGCAATCCAACGCCTGCTCACTGGAGTAGAAACCGCATGACCTTACAGGCTAATTTTTATCGCGATCGTGTTTGCCTCAACGTGCTGGCCGGTTCCAAAACCAATGCCAGCGATATCTGGCAGGCGGCTGAAGGCCACGTGCTGGTTGGCGTGCTGTCAAAAAATTACCCCAGCGTAGCGGCGGCAGTGGACGATATGCATGATTATGCGCAGCGTATCGATAACGCGCTGTCAGTTGGGCTGGGTGCGGGCGACCCACGCCAGTCAGCGATGGTCAGCGCTATCGCCGCCGAGTTGCAGCCGCAGCATGTCAATCAGGTGTTTACCGGCGTGGCCACCAGCCGCGCGCTGCTCGGGCAACCGCATACGCTGGTTAACGGGCTGGTGTCGCCAACCGGCCAGGTAGGCTGGGTCAAAATCTCCACCGGCCCGCTGAGTTCGCTCGCCGCCGATGGCATCGTGCCGATTGCCACCGCCATCGCCATGCTAAAAGATATGGGCGGTAGCTCGATAAAATATTTCCCGATGGGCGGATTGCAGGCCATCGACGAGTATCGCGCGGTGGCGCAGGCCTGTGCCGGGCACGATTTCTGGCTTGAGCCAACCGGCGGTATCGATCCCGATAACTATGCGACGATCCTGCGGATTGCACTGGAGGCGGGCGTAGCGAAGATCATTCCGCATATCTACAGTTCGATTATCGATTCGGCAACCGGCGATACGCGGCCGCAGGATGTCAGCACGCTGCTGGCGATCACGCGCCGCGTGCTGGACGAAACCGCCTGATTTCACTGCTTTCACCGACGCGAAGGGGAGTAATGATGAGATTTCCCAACCAGCGCCTGGCGCAGCTGTTCAGCGCGCTGCAGAATGAAACGCTGCCGCAGGATGAGCTGGCCCGCCGTTTTGCGGTCTCGACGCGCACGGTGCGCACCGACATCAGCGCGCTCAATGCGCTGTTGCAGGATCACGGCGCGCGGCTGGTGCTGACGCGCGGTGCGGGTTATCAGCTCACCGTTGATGACGCCACGCGCTATGAGAACCTGCTGCGTTCGGCGCCGGCGCAGCTGCGGGTGCCGCGTTCATCACAGGAGCGGGTGCATTATCTGTTAACGCGCTTTTTAACTTCTGCCTTTTCGTTGAAGCTGGAGGATCTGGCTGAGGAGTGGTTTGTCAGCCGGGCGACGTTGCAAAGCGACATGGCCGAAGTGCGTGAATGGCTGGGCCGTTATCAGCTTTCGGTAGAAACTCGTCCGCATTACGGGATGAAGTTGTTTGGCAGTGAAATGGCGATTCGCACCTGCCTGACCGACCTGCTGTATGACATCGCGCTGCACAGTGAGCACAGCCCATTATTGACGCTGGAAGCGCTGCACAGCGGCATGCTGATTACGCTGAAACCGTTGTTGCAGCGCTGCTTTAATCGTTGCCGGGTGCGGGTTACCGATGAAGGCGAGCGCTATCTGCTGCTCTACTGCGCGGTGGCGGTGCGACGCATCGGCGAGGGCTATCCGCTGTCCGATTTTGTTGCTGACGATGTGGATGATGACGTGCGCGATGCCGCGCGCCAGTTGGTGAATCAGCTTGAGCCGATGGCCGGTAAGCCTATTTCACCGGCGGAAGAGGCATTTCTGCGCATTAACATCGCCGCGCGCCGCACCGAAGAGCGGGCGCCGAGCGCCATCAACGCTGACGACAGCGACACGCTGGTGGAATATATTCTCGGTTATATCAACCGCCACTATAACTACGATTTACAGCGCGATGCGCAGCTGCGTGCCGATCTGCTGACCCACGTGAAGACCATGATTACGCGGGTTCGCTATCAAATTAATATCCCCAATCCGCTGCTCGGCAACATTAAACAGCACTATCCAATGGCGTGGGATGTGACCCTGGCGGCGGTATCGAGCTGGGGTAAATATTCGCCCTACAGCATCAGTGAAAATGAGATCGGATTTCTGGTGCTGCACATTGGCGTCGGCCTTGAGCGTCATTATGACGTTGGCTATCAGCGTCATCCGCAGGTGCTGCTGGTGTGCGATACCGGCACTTCCACGGTGCGCATGATCGAGGCGATGCTGCTGCGTAAATATCCACACATCGTGGTACGCGAGCGGTTGTCACTGCGTGATTATGAGCAGCGCGTGGCGATCGACGAAGATTTTGTGATCTCCACCGTGCGGCTCAGCGACAAAAATAAGCCGGTGGTAGTGATGTCGCCATTTCCCACCGATTATCAACTCGAACAGATTGGCAAGCTGGTGCTGGTGGATCGCACGCGGCCTTATATGTTTGAGAAGTTTTTTGATGCCGGGCATTTTATCGTGCTTGATGCGCCGATGGATCAGCACGGGCTGTTCAGCCTGCTGTGCCCGCAACTGGAGCGGGAAGGCTTTGTCGGCGCTGACTTTTTCCCCTCGGTGGTAGAACGCGAGGCGATTGTCAGTACGCTGTTGGGTGAGGGCATTGCGCTGCCGCACTCCCTTGGCCTGCTGGCAAAGAAAACGGTGGTCTATACCGTACTGGCACCGCAGGGCATCGCCTGGGGCGATGAAACGGCCTGGGTCATTTTTCTGCTCGCTATTAGCAAGGACGACTACGAAGAAGCGATGGGCATTTACGATCTTTTTGTGACTTTTCTGCGCGAACGCGCAATGCCGAGACTGCGCGAGAGCCAGGATTTTGCCAGTTTTAAAGCGGTTGCCATGGAGTGTCTTGGGCGGTAGGGGGCCCGAAAGCGGGTGGGCTTGCCTGTAAGCAGGTGGCTTTTGCCTTGCAGGCGGCCTTTAAGGTCAACGTCTTTAAGGTCAAGGTCTTTAAGGTCAAATGCTATTTCGTTCTGCCTTGCAGATGGGCTTTTAAGGTCAAGGTCTTTAAGGTCAACGGCCATTTCGTTCTGCCCTTCGGGCCGCCCGAGCAGGGGCGGCAGTCGCCCCGCCCCTGCACCCCGGCTATCCGGCAAGCACAACCGCCCGCTGAAGCGGGTACCCTCGTCGGTTCACATTTCTTCACGGACCGCTCGCGATTCGCTCCCCGCTCAACGCTCCCTTGTCCCGCCATCCATGGCGGGCCATCCTGAAATGTTCACCTCCTCAGCGGTGGTGATGCCTCCTCAAGGTCAACACCCAGGTCAAAACCCAAACCTCAAGGCAAAACCCAAAACCCAAAACCCAAAACCCAAAACCCAAAACCTGGAAAATTGAATTGAATTGAATTGAATTGAATTGAATTGAATTGAATTGGCTTTGGCTTTGGCTTTGGCTTTGGCTTTTGCTTTTTTTTTAGAATTTAATCTTTTCGATTTTGACTTGGGTTTTGACCTTGAGGAGGCATCACAAACGCCGAGGGAAAAGCGTTTTCCAGGGCGAGCCGCAGGGAGGCGGCGAGAGGGTGCGTTGAGCAGGAGCGAATCGCGCCTGGTCCGTCAGGAAAAGGCTTTTGCTGAGGGCACCCACGAAGTGGGCGGTTGTGTTTGCCGGATAGCGCGGGTGCAGGGCCGGGGCGACTGCCGGCCCTGCTCGGGCTGCCTTCAGGCAGAACGAAATGGCCTTTGACCCTAAGACATTGACCCTAAGACATTGACCTTAAGACATTGACCTTAAAAGCTGCCTGCAAGGCAGAACAGAAGGGTCCTGGACCTTAAAACCCCCTTACTGGGCTAAACAAAAAACCCCGCCGAGGCGGGGTTTCTGTAAAAAATTGAAGCTGACCGTTAAGCCGGGTTCTGTCGTGGACAGTCATTCATCTAGGCCAGCAATCGCTCACTGGCTCAAGCAGCCTACCCGGGTTCAGTACGGGCCGTACCATGTGAACCCCTATTTGGCCTTGCTCCGGGTGGAGTTTACCGTGCCACGAACTGTTACCAGCCGCGCGGTGCGCTCTTACCGCACCCTTTCACCCTTACCTGATCCCTTGCGGGCCATCGGCGGTTTGCTCTCTGTTGCACTGGTCGTGGGCTTGCGCCCCCCAGGCGTTACCTGGCACCCTGCCCTGTGGAGCCCGGACTTTCCTCCCCTCTGCCTGTCTCCTCCGAAAAGGACGACGACAAAGCGGCGACTGCCTGGTCAGCTTCGGCGCGGATGATAGGACATTTAGTCCTGCTTGTCACCCTCTTGCTGTTCGAGGGCATATTTATACAACGCATTCTTTTTCACACCGTGAATCTCCGCCGTCAGCGCCGCCGCCTTTTTTAACGGCAGCTCTTTTTGCAGCAGGCTCAGCGTGCGCAGCGCCTCGCCGGGCAGGCTCTCTTCCTGTGGATGGAAGCCTTCAACGATCAGCACCATCTCGCCTTTGCGGCGGTTTTCGTCCTCACGCACCCACGCGAGCAGCTCGGCCACCGGCGCGCCGTGGATGCTTTCCCAGGTTTTAGTGATCTCACGAGCCAGCACCACGTAGCGATCGCCGCCCAGCTCGCTGACCATATCCTGCAGGCTGTCGAGCAGGCGATGGGTCGATTCGTAAAAAATCAGCGTGCGCGGCTCCTCGGCAACGGCGCGCAGCGCATCGCAACGGCCTTTGGTTTTGGCCGGAAGAAATCCTTCGTAACAGAAACGATCGGAGGGCAGGCCAGCTGCGCTGAGGGCGGCGATTGCCGCGCATGGGCCGGGCAGGGGCACCACGCGAATGCCCGCTTCACGACAGCGGCGAACCAGATGATAACCCGGGTCATTAATCAGCGGCGTACCGGCATCGGAGACCAGCGCTATACTTTGCCCCTCCTGCAGCCTGATCAGCAGCTGTTCTGCTTTTTGCTGCTCATTGTGGTCATGCAGGGCAAACAGCCGGGCGTTGATGGCGAATTGTTGTAGCAACAGCCCGGTATGACGTGTATCTTCCGCTGCGATCAGATCGACGCTTGCTAGCACCAACAGGGCCCGTTGGGTGATGTCGCCCAGATTGCCGATTGGCGTGGGCACGATATAGAGCGTGCTGGCAGAAATCTCTGTCCGATCGTGTTGTTTCATTGTTTGATCCGAATTGCCGATTTAATATTGAGCACCTTGAGAAAAACATCACTGGATACAGTATGCTTCCTTCAATAGTCGTTCGTAATAAAGCAGGACGCTTTGTCCCTGTTTTGCTGGCCGCGCTAATTTTAGCCGCGTGTTCCAGCCAGAGCCCGCAAACTTCCTCTGTCAATATCCAGGGGCCCGCCACAGGGTCATCCGACTACTATTTGCAGCAGGTGCAACAGAGCGCAGATAATAGCAAGGCTGACTGGCAATTACTCGCCATCCGTGCACTGCTTAATGAAGGCAAGTATCCTCAGGCTAACCAACAAATCACCCAGCTGCCTCAGCAACTGTCTGATAAGCAACGGCTTGAACTGCAATTGCTCAATGCGCAGCTGCGCCTTGGCTCGCAGGATGTAAACGGTGCGCGTCGGCTGTTAGCCAGCCTTGATACCGGCGCATTGTCGGCTGACCAGAAGTCACGCTATTACGGCCTGCTGATCGCCGCCAATCAGGGCGCGCCGTCGCTGGATCTGCTTCGTGCCTACGTGGCGCAGGAGCCGCTGCTCAGCGGCGCAGATAAGCAAAAGAACATTGATGCCACCTGGCAGGCGTTGACCGGCATGACGCAGGATCAGGTCAACCGGCTGGTGATTAATGCCGATGAAAATACGCTGCAGGGCTGGATCGATCTGCTGAGCGTCTGGCGCGCCAACAGTGGCGATGCAGAGATGCTGAAATCGGCGGTAGCCGACTGGCAAACGCGGTATCCGCAGCATCCGGCCACCAAAATGTTGCCGACCAGCCTGAGCCAGATACAAAATTATCAGCACGCTTCTGCCAGTCATATCGCGCTGATGCTGCCGCTGAATGGCCAGGCAAAAGTGTTTGCCAATGCGATTCAGCAAGGCTTCAACGACGCGAAAAACGGCACGCTGGCTCAGCCTGCTCCGTCTGCGGCTCCGGTCGCCTCTGCGCCAGCCAATGGCGAGGCGGCGGCCACAACCGAAACCGCCGCACCGGCCGAGGCGATTAGCCCGGCGGCCATTGATGGCCAGGCAGAAAACGGCGCGCAACCACAAGCCGCCGCGGCTCCCGCCAGCACAGCAGAGGTCAAAGTCTATGACACCAGCGCCCAGCCGCTGGCTCAGCTGATGACCCAGGCGCAGCAGGATGGCGCGACGCTGATTGTGGGCCCGCTGCTGAAAAACGAAGTGGAAACGCTGGCTAACAGCTCGTCGCCGCTGAATATCCTGGCGCTCAACGAGCCGAGCCAAATCCAGAACCATCCGAATCTCTGCTACTTTGCGCTTTCTCCTGAAGACGAAGCGCGTGATGCTGCGCATCATATGTGGGATCAGGGCAAGCGTTCGCCGCTGCTGTTGCTGCCACGCAGCAATCTCGGCGATCGCGTCAGTAAAGCTTTTGCGCAGGAGTGGCAGAAGCTGGGTGGTGCCACGGTATTGCAGCAGCAGTTTGGATCTAAGGGTGAGCTGAAGCAGGGCATAAACAGCGGCGCGGGAATCAGTCTGACCGGTACGCCGATCAGCGCACCGCAGCCGGAGCAGCCGCAGGGTATCTCTATTGCCGGGCTGAATATTCCAGCGCCGCAGAGCGAGACACCTGCAGCGGCCTCTGGCGGCGGCGTCGATGCAGTTTACATTGTGGCTACGCAGGATGAGTTGCAGCTGATCAAGCCGATGATCGCTATGCGTCTCAGCAGCCGCAATAATATCGCGCTGTATGCCAGCTCACGCAGCTTCCAGGCGGGCACCGGTCCCGATTCGCGTTTAGAGATGGAAGGGCTGCAGTTCAGCGATATTCCGCTGCTCGCGGGCCGTAATCCGGCGCTAATGCAGCAGGCGGCACGCACCTTTAACAACGATTATTCGTTGGTGCGCCTCTACGCAATGGGCATCGATGCCTGGGCACTGGCGAATCATTTCAATGAAATGCGTCAGACGCCGGGATTCCAGCTGGAAGGTAAAACCGGTACATTGAGTGCCAGTCCGGACTGCGTGATCAACAGGAAGTTAGCATGGAGCCAGTATCGTCAGGGACAAATCGTACCGGTGCAGTAGACCGGCAGCAGGCGGGCGCCGAGCATGAAGCGCAGGCGCGTCGCTATCTGGAACAGCAAGGGCTGCGTTTTGTGGCCTGTAACGTACGCATACGCGGCGGCGAAACGGATCTCATCATGCAGGATGGCGACTGCTGGGTATTTGTTGAGGTACGGTATCGACGAAACGATCGTTTTGGCGGCGCGGCCGCCAGCGTAACCCGACACAAGCAGCAAAAGCTGCTGCGGGCGGCAGCACTGTGGCTGGCGGCGAAAAACGCCAGCTTTGATACGGTAAACTGCCGCTTCGACGTCGTTGCGTTCACCGGCAGCCAGATTAGCTGGCTGCCTGATGCGTTTAATGCAGAAAGTTAATATCAGGTGGATCAGTGCAGGAGAGAATTAAAGCGTGTTTTACCGAAAGTATTCAGACTCAGATTGCTGCTGCGGAAGCGCTGCCCGATGCCATTTCGCGCGCGGCGATGACGCTGGTTCAGTCACTGCTTAACGGTAACAAAATCCTGAGCTGTGGTAACGGCACATCGGCGGCTAACGCTCAACACTTCGCCGCGGCGATGATCAATCGCTTCGAGACCGAACGTCCAAGCCTGCCCGCGCTCTGCCTGAGTGCGGATAATGTTCTGATTACCGCCATCGGCAACGATCGCCTGCATGATGAAATTTATGCCAAACAGGTGCGTGCGGTTGGCCAGACAGGCGATGTTCTGCTGGCTATTTCAACCCGTGGCAACAGCCGCGACATCGTTAAGGCCGTTGAAGCTGCGGTCACGCGTGATATGACCATTGTGGCGCTGACCGGCTATGACGGCGGTGAACTGGCGGGCTTGCTGGGGCCACACGATGTGGAGATCCGCATTCCGTCTCACCGCAGCTCACGGATTCAGGAAATGCACATGTTAACGGTTAACTGCCTGTGCGATCTGATCGATAACACCTTATTTCCACACCAGGAATAATCGAAGGAGCAACAATGAAGGCATTCTCTGCAGTAGCACTGATACTTGCCGCACTGATGTTACAGGGCTGTGCGGCCGTGGTCGTGGGCAGCGCCGCGATGGCCACCAAATCGGCTACCGATCCGCGCACCGTCGGTACTCAGGTTGATGACAGCACGCTGGAGCTGCGCGTCTCCAATGCGCTGGCTAAAGATGAACAGATTAAGACCCAGGCGCGCGTTGTCGCCACCGCTTATCAGGGCAAAGTGCTGTTGACCGGCCAGGCGCCGTCAGCGGATATCGCCAGCCGGGCGAAACAGATCGCGGCCGGCGTGGATGGCGCAACCGAAGTCTACAACGAGCTGCGCACCGGCGAGAAAGTGACGTTTGGTACCTCATCTTCCGATACCTGGATCACCACCAAAATTCGTTCGCAGCTGCTGGGCAGCGATCAGGTGAAATCGTCTAACGTGAAAGTCACTACCGAAAACGGCGAGGTTTTCCTGCTGGGCCTGGTCACGCCATCTGAGGCGAAAGCCGCTGCGGATGTTGCCAGCCGGGTAAGCGGCGTTAAGCACGTCACCACCGCGTTTACTATTCTGCAATAGTGCCTGTCGGGCAGCATTTGCTGCCCGTTTTCGCGTCAGGCGGGCAGATCAATCACCAGCGCCCGCAGCGGCGTTCTCGCCGTTAATCGCAGCAAACTCTCGCCATCAACAAACGCCCCGTCGCCGCAGCCAAGTTTGGCCTGTTGCGCCTCTTCGTCACCGGCAAACAGCGAGCCGTGAATCGACTGCAAATAGGCGCGCGCACCGCGCAGCGGCAGGCTGTGGCTCTCACCCGGCTCAAGCTGAACGTGATAAATCCATACTTGCTGGCGCAGCTGCAGGCTGGCCTTTTCACCGTCCGGCGAGGCCAGCAGGCTGCATATGGCCTCAGTGGGCAGGGCGGCGCGCTGCAGCAACGGATTTTCCCGCTCCGGGCAGGCGTTGAGCCAGAGCTGTAGCCGTGTCAGCGGTGTATCTTTGCTGCTGTTAAGCTCGCTCCAGGTGACGCCGGGCTGGGTCGACAGCAGCAGCGCTTCACCGCTGCGTGCGCTGATGTGATTGCCTTCGCTGTCGCGATATTCCGCCTGGCCCTGCAAAATAATGTTCAGCACGTCCACGCGCGGATAGGCGCGCGGTTGCAGTGACGCACCGGGCGCCAGCACTTCCTGGTTCAATACGCGCAACGACGCGTAACCGAGTAATTTTGGATCAAAATAGTGGCCAAATGAGAAGCTGTAGCGAGCCTGTAACCAGCCGTAATCAGCCTGACCGCACTCTTTTGCGGCGCGGGTAGTAATCATGGTATTCCTCCAGAGGCCTTGTCTGACCGGCAGTAAGGCTATCACTTATGGTAAATATCTGGACGACAGATTGTTAGCCAGTTAATCTGCCGAGCATATTCAAATTTCCTGACAGAGAAACCGCATGGCGAAAGATCGGGCGTTAACGCTGGAAGCACTACGGGTAATGGATGCCATCGATCGGCGCGGCAGCTTTGCTGCGGCGGCGGATGAGCTAGGCCGCGTGCCCTCGGCGCTCAGCTATACCATGCAGAAGCTGGAAGAGGAGCTGGACGTGGTGCTCTTTGACCGCTCCGGCCATCGCACGAAATTTACCAACGTTGGCCGTATGCTGCTGGAGCGCGGCCGCGTGTTGCTGGAAGCAGCGGATAAGCTGACCACCGATGCTGAAGCGCTGGCACGCGGCTGGGAAACGCATTTGACCATCGTGGTGGAAGCGCTGGTACCGACTTACCAGCTGTTTCCGCTGGTTGAGAAGCTGGCGGCCAAGGCCAACACGCAGATTTCGCTGATGACCGAGGTGCTGGCCGGTGCCTGGGAACGGCTGGAGCAGGGCCGTGCCGACATCGTTATCGCGCCCGATATGCACTTTCGCGCCTCTACCGAAATCAATACCCGCAAGCTCTACAGCATGCTCAGCGTCTATGTCGCCAGCCCGGATCACCCGATTCATCTTGAGCCGGAGCCGCTTTCTGAGGTGACGCGCGTTAAATATCGCGGGATTGCGGTGGCCGATACCGCCCGCGATCGCCCGGTATTAACCGTCACGCTGCTTGATAAACAGCAGCGCCTGACGGTGAGTTCCATTGAAGAGAAGCGCCAGGCGTTGCTGGCGGGCCTTGGCGTCGCGACGATGCCTTATCCGCTGGTGGAGCAGGATATCGCTGAAGGACGCCTGCGCGTGGTCAGCCCGGAATATACGCGTGAAGTCGATATCATCATGGCCTGGCGGCGTGACAGCATGGGCGAAGCGAAGTCGTGGTGCCTGCGCGAAATACCTCGCCTGCTGGCGAAAAAAAGCTAAAAAAAGGCGCCGTCTGGCGCCCGTTTATCAGCGAAAACGCGTGTCGCGGCCGTGGGGTTCATCCCAGTTCAGCTCGGGACCGACAGAGATCACGCCAGCTGGATTGATGGTCTTATGGCTGCGGTAATAGTGATGGCGGATATGCGCAAGGTCCACCGTTTCCGCAACGCCCGGCATCTGATAGATGTCGCGCAGGAAACCGCTGAGGTTCAGATAATCACTGATGCGCTGACGATCGCATTTAAAGTGGGTCACATAGACCGCATCAAAGCGAATCAGCGTGGTCCACAGGCGTAAATCTGCCTCGGTGAGCGTGTCGCCGGTAAGATAGCGATGCTGACCGAGTATCTGCTCCAGTCGTGCCAGCGCCTGAAACAGCGGCGTCACCGCATCATCATAAGCTTGCTGCGAAGTGGCAAAGCCCGCCTTGTACACCCCGTTGTTCACACTGTCATAAACCCAGCCGTTGATCTCATCAATGCTGCTCTGCAACGCCGGCGGATAATAGTCGCCCGCGCGTGCACCAACGCCATCAAAGGCGCTGTTAAACATACGGATAATGTCGGCAGATTCATTACTGACGATGGAGTTTTGCTGTTTATCCCACAACACCGGCACGGTAACGCGGCCGGTGTAATCGGGTTTGGCGTGCAGATAGAGCTGGTAGAGAAATTCGTTCTGGTAAAGGCGATCGCCGGTTGCAGCCGGAAAGCTGTCGTCAAAGGTCCAGCCATTTTCCAGCATCAGCGGGTGCACCACGGAAACCGGGATCATCTCTTCCAACCCTTTTAACGTGCGCAGCAGCAGGGTGCGATGCGCCCAGGGACACGCAAGGGAAACGTAGAGATGATAACGATCGCGCTCGGCGCGAAAACCCGCTTTGCCGTGCGGACCGGCACTGCCGTCAGCGGTAACCCAGTTACGGAATACCGACTCGGAACGTTGAAAACGGCCACCGGTGGTTTTGGTGTCATACCAGTTATCGTGCCAGACACCGTCTATTAATTGTCCCATTGTCCTCTCCAGAATAAAAACGGGCGAGGAAAAATCCTCGCCCTGTAGCAGAGTATAGCGCGGCTTTTACCACTTTTTACCGAGCAGGCGGTCAATACTGAAGGCGCCTGGACCCGTAATACCCAGCAGCAGGTAGCCACCGGCAATAGACAGGTTTTTCATAAAGTTGATCTCGTTGCCTGCCACTTCAAAGTGGCTGTGGAACAGGAAGGCAGTCAGAATGGTGAACACCGCCGTCGACAGGGCGGTAAAACGGGTCAGGAAACCAAACAGAATCGCCAGGCCGCCGCCAAATTCCAGCAGAATGACCAGCGGCAGCATGAACGCAGGCACGCCAGCCGATTGCATATACTGTGCGGTACCTTCATAACCGGTGATTTTGCCCCAGCCTGCGCTGATAAACAGGATTGGCATCAAAACACGCGCCACCAGAAAACCGATATCTTCTAATTTTTTCATCATCTACCCCAATAAGAATTATGGCTGGCGACGAGTGCGCCATCGTTAAATAACAGCAGCCTGGCGCCTGTTGCGCGGCTTCGTTGTTGTTGAGGCAGATAATAGCTAGCGGTGAGAGGCTTTGTAAGCAAGATAAACTGTCGAAGTCGTTCAGTTTAATTGATAAAAGAACGCCAGGCTGGGATAGCCTGGCGTGGGAGATGAGCGTTAGCGCTGTGGCAGATTTTTCCGAACGAGACGCCAGCTACTCCAGAGGCCGAACCCACGTTTGGTCCAGCGCAGCAGGAAATGCGATTTGCGCGGCTTGCGCACCGTCCAGATAGCCAGAATGCTGCTGCCTATCGCCAGATAACGACGCATGCTAACCAGAGTCAGCCAGCTGCGGTCGTACTGTGCGGTAGCCATCAGCCAGTCGCGACGCGCGGCGCTCAGGTCAAGACGCTCTTGCTGAATCTCGTTCAGCAATCGCGCCTTTCGCGCTTCACGATCACGGCGGCTACTCATGAATGACGATCCTCCAGCACCTGACGGTCGCTGTGCAGCTCTTTGCGCGTCGCGCTAAGCAGCGTTGACTGGCGCGATTTGCGCAGCGTCCAGAGACCAAATATCAGCGCCAGCAGCAGCAGAACCCCAGTGGTGATACCAATCGCCATCAGCCGATATTGCGCATCCACCGCCCAGATAATCAGCACCATCAGGCTCATTAATCCAAACGCGGTGAACAGCATTGTCAGGCCGATCATGATCAACATCTGAATGAGGTTTGCTTTCTCCTCTTCCAGTTCGACCACTGCCAGTCGTACACGAGTCTCAACCATGCCGACCAGCGTAGTGATGACGCGCTGTCCGATGTTTATAACCCCTTTGCCCGGGCCGTGGCTTTGCTGGTTATCAGGCATAATCAGCGACGCGCGATCAGGATACCCAGTGCGACACCCAGCGCGGCACCAATGCCGACACCATGCCACGGGTTATCTTGTACATATTCATCTGCACGACCGGCTGCTTCACGCGTGGTCTGTGCCAATTTCTCACCGGTATCGCCCAGACGCAGACGTGAATCTTCCAGCGCCGCACGGGCTTTGGTACGCAGCTTATCCAGTTCAGTTTTTGATTTATCCGTTGAACTGCTCAGCACTTCTTCCAGCGTATCGGCCAGGTTTTTCAACTCAGCGCGCAAATGTTCTGAAGTAGTATCTTTAGACATGGGAAACTCCTTTTGCATCGGTAATAAGGTCCGGGTTTTTTAATAAGGTTCAGCTTGCAGGGTAGTAAGCTCCTGCCGGGCTTCATCCAGTTTTTGCTGGCGTTTTGCTATTTTTTTCTGATCTTTGCCGTCGTCCTGCTCTTCTTTCAACTCACGTTCGCGCTCGGCCACTTTATCCTGCTGGGCTTTGATGCGCTCCTGGTGAGCGGCGTGTAGCTGGCTGTCTGAACAGTTAGCCTGGACTTCTGTGAGCGCTCGCTCCAGTCCGTTGACGCGACGCTGATTATCGTGCTTACGCGCCATGTCGATCTCACGTTTGATGTTCTGCTCTTTCTGCTGACACAGCGTTTCCGCTGCCTGAGATGAGGCTGAGATCGCGAGCAGGCCAGCACAAAAAATATAGCGGAGTTTCATTGGATGTAACCTTCCTTTGCTAAATATACCCAATCTCCAGTTCCGCATAACGCTGACGACGGTTCATCACAAGCGAAACAGAATTATTGTGTAAGCATAGACAGGGATTGAGAAAAGCTCAAAGCGCGATGCGGAAGAAGAGGCGTTGCAGAAGCTTTCCGGCACAGATGCCGGAAAACAGACGCTAACTCAGCGATGAATCGGAATCAGTCCGGCTCAACAGCGCAAGCTGATGGGCTGTCTCGCCATCATGCAGATGAGCAACGGTAAAGCCGCCCGGCAGCAGCTGGCGCAACACTTTTTGCGCGGCCAGACTCTGTTCGGCGGAATCAAATTTGATGATCAGCGCATCGCGATCGGGCGTGATGCTTTTAATCTGAATTCCCTGGGCATTCAGCTGCTGATAAAGGTAAAAACCATCCGGCAAGGTACCATTCTGGCGGGCTACACGAATTTGCAGGCCGCTTTCACTGTGCATCAGCGGGGTAAGCACGCTGATGGTCAGCACCGCCAGCAGGGCGGCCAGCATCCACGGCAGCCAGCGGCGGCGGGAAGAGCGAAGCGGGTTCATCAGGACTTTCCTTTCTCATTGCGCGTTCCATACTTTTTGCGCCACAGAACGACCAGAGAGCCCACCAGTCCCACCACCAACAACACCAGCGGCAGCAGCATCAGGCAAAACATCAGCTCATCTTCGTAACGACGAAAAATAGGCGTTTTGCCCAGCGCGAAGCCTAAAACGGTTAAAATCAGCACCCAGAGAAAGGCGCTAACCCAGTTAAAGAACTGAAAACGCGCGTTGCTCAGGCCGGAAAGGCCAGCAATGGTGGGTAATAAGGTGCGGACAAAGGCGATAAAACGGCCCATTAACAGCGCCGAAAGGCCATGGCGATGAAACAGGCTGTGTGCCCGCTGATGATATTGAGCGGGCAGATGGGATAACCATTTTTGCACCGTCGGCGTGTTGCCGAGCCATCGCCCTTGTATATAACTGACCCAGCAGCCAAGACTGGCGGCGGTAGTGAGGATAAACAGGGTAAGGGGAAAATTCATCGTGCCTTTGGCGATCAGTACGCCCACCAGAATCAGCAGGCTGTCGCCAGGTAAAAACGCGGCGGGCAACAATCCGTTCTCAAGGAACAGGATCATAAACAGCACGCCATAGATGGCCCAGACCAGATGAGGGTCAGCCAGGGTCTCAAAATCCTGCTGCCAGAGCGCATGCAGCAATGCTTTTAAAATATCCATGAACTTATCCTGAACGTCATTGTTTACTTTGCCCGGAAACGGGCGGCAGCGGGCGTTGAGGGTTAGTTGTCATTATAGGAGCTCAAACACCCGACGGGCTTTTCAGGTTCCGTCCTGAAATGAACATAAAACGCGTTACTTTTCTTATTCTGTCGCAAAGGGTAAGAAAAGGGTGGCAACTGTAACAAAAAACAGCGGCCTGAGACAGAATTAAACAGGACGGAATCGGAGTTTTACTCTGAGTCGTCCCAGGGGGAAAGGAGCTTTACACAGGCTGACACTATTTAAGACAGTTTGACCCTTTCACGCTGAATGTTTCAGCGATTTTCCGGCATTTTATCGAGCAGGATCACCGGATTTTCGGCAAACATGTAACGATCAACATTAAACTCGAAGTCGTCTGCGGTGGCGTTAAACAGCATCTGCTTGGTGTTTTCCAGGTGCTGCCACATCGCCAGTTTGCTGGCGGCGGGATCTTTACGCATCAGCGCTTTAAGTATCTGGTCGTGATCTCCGCACCAGCTCAGAATAGAGCGATCATCGATGTGCTCATGCAGTTTTAACCAGTAGGGATTATGCAGGCGATGCAGCCACATTTTTTCCACAATAGCGGCCAGCGCGGTATTTTGCGTCGAAAGGGCGATTTTGACATGAAACTGCATATCCCATTCGGAATCGCGAAAGTGGTCTTCTTTGCGCGCCTGCTCCTGAATATCAATCAGTTGCATAATATCCTGACGGGTAATCTGCGTAGCGGCAAATTCAGCCACGTTGCTTTCGATCAGCTGACGCGCCTGTAGCAATTCAAACGGACCAAAAGTGGCAAACTCTAACTGGCTGGAGGTGGTAATGCGGTTTTGCTGCTGCGTGGCAACCACGTGAATGCCGGAGCCTTTGCGCACTTCAACGTAGCCTTCCACTTCCAGCATAATAATTGCTTCACGGACAACGGTGCGGCTCACGGCCATTTCATCAGCGATCAGGCGCTCAGCAGGCAGCTTTTCACCAATTTGATAAACGCCGGTTTCAAGGCGGCGCTTAAGCTCAGCGGCGAGCTGCTGATAAAGACGTCTTGATTCGTTCAGTTCCATAGCACCGTTCCCGTAATGACCGTGACGGGAGTTGTTATACCACTTCGGGCAAAAGAGGGAAACGGGCCAGGCGTTCTGGCCCGTAAAAGATTAGCTTTGCAGCGGGGCAGCGTTGAGGGGCTTTTCTTCAGCGGCCAGTTCGGTCGCGGTTTTGTTTTGCAGTATGGTCCAGATCGCCACGGCACCCAGCAGATCAAACACCGCCAGCGCGGCAAACAGCGGGCTGAAGCCCAGTGTATCGGCGAGGGCACCAACCACCAGAGCGAACATCGTGCTGGCGGTCCATGCCGCCATCCCGGTCAGCCCATTGGCGGTAGCCACTTCATTACGGCCAAACACATCAGAAGAGAGGGTAATTAGCGAGCCTGACAGCGCCTGATGAGCAAAGCCGCCGACGCACAGCAGGCCGATTGCCATATAAGGACTGGTGAATAAGCCGATAGTGCCTGGTGCAATCATCAGTACCGCGCCCATAGTGACCACTAATTTACGTGAGACAATCAGGTTAACACCGAACCAGCGCTGAAACAGCGGTGGCAGATAACCGCCAACGATGCAGCCGAGATCGGCAAACAGCATCGGCATCCACGCAAACAGTGCAATCTCCTTCAGGTTAAAACCGTAAACCTTGAACATAAACAGCGGGATCCATGCGTTAAAGGTGCCCCAGGCGGGTTCAGCCAGAAAACGCGGCAGGGCGATGCCCCAAAACTGGCGATTACGAAGAATCTGCCGGGCGGACATCTTTTTAGCATTGCCGAGCTGATGGTGCGCTTCCTGACCAGCCAGAATGTAATCACGTTCATCATTGCTCAGATGCGGCTGCTTTTTCGGATGCTTGTAAAAAATTAGCCAGCAGATGGCCCAGATCATGCTCAACACGCCGGTGATGATAAACGCCATCTCCCAGCTGTGCGCAACGATGGCCCAGACCACCAGCGGCGGCGCCAGCATCGCGCCAATTGATGAGCCGACGTTGAAGTAGCCCACGGCAATCGAGCGTTCTTTTGCTGGAAACCATTCGCTGCTGGCCTTCAGCCCCGCCGGAATCATGGCCGCTTCGGCCGCACCTACCGCGCCGCGAGCCAGTGCCAGTCCGCCCCAGCTGCCGGCCAGTGCCGTCGCCGCACAGAACAGGGCCCAGGCGATAGCAAACACCGCATAGCCAATCTTGGTGCCGAGAATATCCAGCACATAGCCTGCCACCGGCTGCATCACGGTATAACAGGCTGAATAGGCGGCAACGATATAGGAATATTGTTGAGTGGTTATGTGCAGCTGGGATTCCAGCGTGGGCGCCGCCACGGCAATCGCGTTGCGGGTCAGATAGCCGAGAATCGTGCCGATGGTGACCAGCCCAATCATGTACCAGCGAAGCCCTTTGATCTTACGCATCTTTTAACCTCTTCCAGTTTGTCATAGTGCGGCTAGCCGCGCTGTTGGTGGCGTGAATCCGCTTCTGGTAACCATCAGCAAACGCCCGTGCTCCCTGTTTCTTGTTGTTATGGCCAACCCATCGGGGCGGCGCAAAGACATTAACTTGTCATACAAATTTAAAAGTTGAAGACCATCACAAAAGCCACTGCTTTTGTATGGAAAGGTAAAGTTCGGTCATGAACCGCCTGTGGCGCGGCTCGGCGGCCCGTTTTGCGATTTATCACGGTGAATTTAAGATCATTAATGTGAAGAGACTCGCAAAAGTAACGCTGCAGGGCGGGTAATTGGTATGATAACTTTTGTGGATATTGACGAAGTGAGCCATCACAGAGGAAGCAGCGATATGTCACGTTTTATGAGCGAAGATTTCTTACTGGATAGTGAGTATGCCCGGCGGCTTTATCACGACTACGCCGCCGATCAGCCGATCTTCGATTACCACTGCCATCTGCCGCCGCAGCAGATCGCCGAAAATTACCGCTTCAACAACCTGTACGACATCTGGCTGAAAGGCGATCACTATAAATGGCGAGCGATGCGCGCCAATGGCGTGGCAGAAGCCTACTGCACCGGCAACGCCAGCGATCGCGAGAAATTTGATGCCTGGGCGCGCACCGTGCCGCATACCATCGGCAACCCGCTTTATCACTGGACGCACCTTGAACTGCGTCGGCCATTTGGCATTACCGGTAAGCTGCTGTCGGAAAAAACCGCGGATGCGATCTGGGATGAGTGCAATGCGCTGCTGGCGCAGGATAACTTCACCGCGCGCGGCATCATGCAGCAGATGAAGGTGAAAATGGTCGGTACCACTGACGATCCCATCGACGATCTGCAGCATCATCACGCTCTGGCGCAGGATAAAACCTTCGACGTCAAAGTGCTGCCGAGCTGGCGTCCCGATAAAGCTTTCAATATCGAAGCAGAAACTTTTGTCAGTTACATCGGCAAGCTGGCAGAAACCGCGGATGTGGCCATTCAGCGGTTTGACGATCTGCGCCGTGCGTTAGGCGTGCGTCTTGACCATTTTGCCGCCCATGGCTGTAAGGTCTCCGATCACGCGTTAGACGTCGTGCTGTTTGCCGAAGCTGATGACGCGCAGCTGGATGCCATTCTCGCCCGTCGCCTGAGCGGTTCAGCACCGGAGGCGCATGAGATTGCCCAGTTTAAAACGGCGGTGCTGGTCTGGCTGGGCAGCGAATATGCGCGCCGCGGCTGGGTGCAGCAGTATCACATCGGTGCGCTACGTAACACCAACCAGCGGCAGTTTGGCCTGTTGGGCCCCGACGTGGGCTTCGACTCCATCAACGATCGGCCGCTGGCGGAGCCGCTGTCGCGCCTGCTGGATGCGCAAAACCGCCAGAACGCGCTGCCGAAAACCATTCTTTACTGCCTGAACCCACGCGATAACGAAGTGCTGGCCACCATGGCCGGTAACTTTCAGGGCGAAGGCGAGCCGGGAAAAATGCAGTTTGGTTCCGCCTGGTGGTTCAACGATCAGCTTGATGGCATGGAGCGGCAGATGACGCAGCTGGCGCAGATTGGCCTGCTCAGCCGCTTTGTTGGCATGCTCACCGACAGCCGTAGCTTCCTCTCCTATACGCGACACGAATATTTCCGTCGTCTGCTGTGCCAAATGATTGGACGCTGGGTAGAGCGCGGCGAAGCGCCGGACGATATCGCGCTGTTGGGCAGCATGGTGCAGAACATCTGCTTCAATAATGCCCGCGATTATTTTGGCATTGAGCTCGGAGAGTAAAATGAACAGGCTGAATCGTAACGATTTTCCGGGCCGCCAGCCTACGGATCGCATTATCCAGTTTGGTGAGGGCAATTTTTTGCGCGCCTTTATCGACTGGCAGATCGACGTGCTCAACGAGCAGCACGATCTGGATGCGGGCATTGTGGTGGTCAGGCCGCGCAACCGGGCGGGCGAACGCACGCTGAATGAGCAGGATGGCCTGTATACCACGCTGATCCGCGGCCTTGATGAGCGCGGTGAGGTGGTGAATACCTCTCGCCTGATTCGCTCGGTGAAGCGGGAGATTCAGCCGTTCACGCAGTACGCGGCCTTTATCGCGCTGGCGCAGGATCCCAATATGCGTTTTGTGTTCTCCAACACCACGGAAGCAGGCATCGCCTTTGCTGAGCAGGATACGCTTGATGACCGTCCCGCCAGCAGCTTTCCTGGCAAGCTGACGCAGCTGCTGTGGGCGCGTTTCCAGCATTTTGCTGGCGATGCTGCTCGCGGCTGGATCGTTTTGCCCTGTGAACTGATTGACGACAATGGCACCACGCTACGTGAGCTGGTGCTGCGTTACGCAACGCAATGGCAATTGCCAGAGGCGTTCAGCGCGTGGGTCAGGGAGCACAATATTTTCTGCAACACGCTGGTGGATCGCATCGTCACCGGTTATCCGCAGGATGCCGCAACGCTTGAACAGCAGTTGGGCTATCAGGATCGCTATCTGGTGGCGGGTGAAGTCTATTACCAGTTTGTGATTCAGGGCCCGCAGCAGGTAGCGGACGAACTGAAGCTGGCGCATTTAGCGCCGTCCGTGCGGCTGGTCAGCGATATCAAACCGTGGAAAGAGCAGAAGGTGGCGATTCTCAATGGTGCCCACACCGCGCTGGTGCCGGTCGCCTTTCTGGCCGGGCTGGATCACGTTGGTGAAGCGATGGCGGATGCGGAGATAGCGGATTTCGTCGATCGCACGTTACGTGAGGAGATTATTCCCACGCTTAATCTGCCGGAAAACGAGCTGCACGCCTTTGCTGATGCGGTACAGCGACGCTTCCGTAACCCTTTTATTCAGCATGCGCTGCTTGCCATTGCGCTAAATGGCATGACCAAGTTCCGCACCCGTTTACTGCCGCAGTTGCTGGCCTCGCATCAGCAGCACGGTATCTGGCCGGTGCGCCTGACCTTTGCGCTGGCGGCATTGATCGCTTTTTATCGTGGTCAGCGTAACAGCGAGCACTATCCGTTGCAGGACGATGAGATCTGGCTGACGCGCTTTGCTCAGTGGTGGCCGGAATATGGCGATGATTTACCGGCTCTGGTGGCGCAGGTGCTGAGCCAGTCGGCGCACTGGGGCAGCGATCTGTCACAGATGCCAGGCTTAACAGAAGCCGTTAGTGAGCACTTACAAGCTATTGTCACGCAGGGAATGCGTGCCGCCGTGGCGCAACTGAGGTAAACCCTATGCAACAAGTTATCCAAATTAGCCCGCGCGATAATGTCGCCGTTGCGCTCTGCGATCTCGACCCAGGCACAGCGCTTACGCTCGACGACCACACGCTGACCCTGCCGCAGGCGGTGGCGCGTGGGCATAAGTTTGCGCTCACGCCGATCGCCACCGATGCGCTGGTGATCAAATATGGCCTGCCGATTGCGCACGCGACGCAGCCGATTGCCGCCGGTGAAATCATTCATTCCAGCAATGCGCGCACCAACCTCAGCGATCTTGATGAGTATCAGTATCAGCCGGACTTCGTGACGCTGCCGCCGCAGGCAGGGGATCGCGACGTGCAGCTCTATCGCCGCCAGAACGGTGAAGTCGGCATTCGCAACGAGCTGTGGATTTTACCCACCGTTGGCTGCGTGAACGGCATCGCCCGGCAAATCCTGCAGCGGTTTCTGAAAGAGACCCACGACGCCGAAGGCATTGATGGCGTTTATCTGTTCAGTCATCCGTTTGGCTGCTCTCAGCTCGGCCAGGATCATGAAAACACCCGTACCATGCTGCAAAATATGGTGCGACATCCGAATGCTGGCGCGGTGCTGGTGATTGGCCTGGGGTGCGAAAATAATCAGGTCGATGTGTTTCAACAAACGCTCGGCGAGTATGACAGCGAGCGCGTCAGCTTTATGATCTGCCAGCAGCAGGATGATGAAGTGGAAGCGGGGCTGGAACAGCTGCATCGTCTGTATGCGGCGATGCGTAATGACCGGCGCGAAGCGGGCAAGCTCAGCGAGCTGAAGTTTGGCCTGGAGTGCGGCGGCTCCGATGGTCTCTCGGGGATTACGGCCAATCCGCTGCTCGGTCGTTTCTCCGATCAGATGATCGCCAACGGCGGCACCACCGTGCTGACCGAAGTGCCGGAAATGTTTGGCGCCGAACGTATTCTGATGAGCCGCTGTCGCGATGAGGCGACCTTTGAAAAAACCGTGGCGATGATTAACGATTTCAAACGCTACTTCATTGCCCATGAGCAGCCTATCTATGAAAACCCGTCGCCGGGCAACAAAGCGGGCGGCATTACCACGCTGGAAGAGAAGTCACTGGGCTGCACGCAGAAAGCGGGGCAGAGCCAGGTGGTGGACGTGCTGAAATATGGCGAGCGATTAAAACAGCACGGGCTGAATCTGCTCAGTGCGCCCGGTAATGATGCAGTGGCGACCAGCGCGCTGGCGGGCGCGGGCTGCCATATGGTGCTGTTCAGCACCGGTCGCGGCACGCCCTATGGCGGCTTTGTGCCGACAGTAAAAATTGCCACCAACTCACCGCTGGCGGAGAAAAAACCGCACTGGATCGATTTTGATGCCGGTCGTTTGATTAACGGTCTGAGCATGGAGGCGATGCTGGAGGATTTTGTCGATACCATCGTGGCGATTGCCAATGGTGAACCGGCTAAAAACGAAATCAATGATTTCCGCGAGCTGGCAATTTTCAAAAGCGGCGTAACGCTGTAAAGCACGATGATAAAAAAAGGCGGCCATTGCTGGCCGCCTTTTTTATGCGCGTTCCGCATCCGCCTGACAGACGGCGGCGGTAAACAGAATATCCGTGGAGGAGTTTAACGCGGTTTCCGCGGAATCCTGCAGCACGCCAATCACAAAGCCCACCGCAACCACCTGCATCGCCACGTCATTGGGAATGCCAAACATGTTGCAGGCCACCGGGATCAGCAGCAGCGAACCCCCGGCCACGCCAGATGCACCGCAGGCGCAGAGTGATGCCACCAGGCTCAGCAGAATCGCCGTCGGCACGTCGATAGCGATACCCAGCGTATTGACCGCCGCCAGCGTCAGCACGGTGATGGTGATTGACGCACCTGCCATGCTGATGGTCGCGCCCAGCGGAATCGACACCGAATAGGTGTCCTCATCCAGGCCCAGACGTTTTGCCAGCGCCATGTTCACCGGAATATTGGCGGCAGAACTGCGGGTGAAAAAGGCGGTGACGCCGCTTTCGCGCAGACAGGTAAACACCAGCGGATAAGGGTTACGGCGAATTTTGCTGAACACCAGCAGTGGGTTAATCACTAGCGCCATGAAGATCATACAGCCGAGCAGCAGCGCCAGCAGGTGCGCATATTGCCACAGCGCGCCAAAGCCTGATGAGGCGAGCACCGAGGCCACCAGACCAAAAATACCGATCGGCGCACAGCGAATCACACAGCGCACCAGCCAGGTAGCCGCATCGGAGGCGTCATTTAAAAAGGCGCGGGTGCTTTCACGGCTGTGACGAAACGCCAGCCCCAGACCAATCGCCCAGACCAGAATACCGATGTAGTTTGCTTCCATCAGCGCAGTAATCGGGTTTGCTACCATGCTCATCAGCAGACTGCGCAGCACTTCCGTAATGCCGGAAGGCGGCGTGATGGTGCTTTTTTCCACCGACAGAATCAGCGTTTGCGGAATCAGATGGCTAAAGGTCACCGCGATCACCGCAGCAAAAAAGGTGCTGAGCAGATAGAGCATGATAATCGGCTTGATGTTGCTTTTCTGTCCCTGCTGATGGTTGGCAATCGATGAGATCACCAGCACTAACACCAGCAGCGGCGCCACCGCTTTCAGCGCGTTAACAAACAGTTCGCCCAGCAGGCCCACTGCCAGCGCTGCGTCACGCGACACGCCGGCCAGAATGATACCGGCAAATAGGCCAATAACGATTTGTTGAACCAGGCTCATTGTCAGCAGACGACGAGCCGGCCCGGATTCCTTTTTATTCATCACGATTACCGTTTTTGGGTTCCC
Source organism: Duffyella sp. Ts4 (assembly GCF_051851875.1). Lineage (NCBI taxonomy): Bacteria > Pseudomonadati > Pseudomonadota > Gammaproteobacteria > Enterobacterales > Erwiniaceae > Duffyella > Duffyella sp. Ts4. The sequence goes on from NZ_JBLYPN010000013.1 coordinate 78,344, forward strand.
CGTTTCAGCATTAACCGGCCAGAAACGTGGGAAGCTCAGTGCATTTGCGGGGGAAGTATAAGGAAATGCGATAGCAGGGAAAGGATAAATTGTGTCGGGTGACGGTGCGGCGATGCGGCAATCTTCTGTGTGAAAACGCCGTGACACTATATGACGGGGTAAAGCGCGGACAAGGCAAAATAAAACAGGGGCGACGCGCGCCCCTTCAACAGATTATTTGGTTAGCCCTTTGCGGTCATTTTTACGGTTTACCCAGGCATTGATCAGCAACGTTACCGCCAGAATACCGCCTACCACGCCCAGCGAAACCGCTATCGGGATGTGATAGAACTCGACGATTAACATCTTGATACCGATAAAAATCAGCACCAGCGCCAGGCCATACTTCAGCATTGAGAAGCGTTCTGCCACGTTAGCGAGCAGGAAGTACATGGCGCGCAGGCCGAGAATGGCGAACAGGTTCGAGGTCAGCACGATAAAGGGATCGGTGGTGACGGCGAAAATAGCGGGAATGCTGTCGACGGCAAAAATAACGTCGCTCAGTTCCACCATGATCAGTACCAGCAGCAGCGGGGTGGCAAACAGCACGCCGTTGCGACGGGTAAAGAATTTTTCACCTTCCAGCGTGTCAGTCATGCGCAGGTGGCTGCGCAGCCAGCGCACCACTGGTTTATCACCGACGGCAGAGGCATCTTCATTGTGTGCCATCGCCATTTTCACGCCGGTAAACAGCAGGAATGCGCCGAAGATATAGAGGATCCAGCTGAACTGCGTAACCAGCCAGCTGCCCGCGAAGATCATGATGGTGCGCAGCACGATAGCGCCCAGCACGCCGTAAATCAGCACGCGGCGCTGCAGATTGGCCGGCACGCTAAAGTAGCTGAACAGCATCAGCCAGACGAAGACGTTATCAACGGCAAGTGATTTTTCCAGCACGTAACCGGTAAGGAAGGCGAGGGTTTGCGTATTGGCGATTTCGCGACCAGCAGAGCCGTCGAGATACCACCAGAAAACCGCACTGAACAGCAGAGAAACGGAAACCCAAATCAGTGACCACACCGCTGCCTGTTTAAAGGTCATGGTCTGGGCACCGCGCCGTCCCTGCAAAAGAAGGTCAATCGCCAGCATGATGATGACGACGACAGCAAAACTGCCCCACAACAGGGGTGTGCCGACTGAGTTCATAATCTTATCCTGTATCAAATAAAAACGGCTGCTATCGAAAGACTGCAGCCGCTTAAATTTTTCAAGCAGACCTCGCCTTTCGGCAAGGTCTCACTCACAACCGAAATAGCACGCTATTCCTGTTGCCCAACGACCGGGTGCAGAGCACCGTAATGACGGCCCATTGGATGACAAGTTACTCCCCTTTGCTGCAGCGTAAGTTATGTCAGCGCTGCGCCTTTATCAATGGTCGCCATTCATATTTAGAAATATTTACACAACCTTTGTCGCAATTGACGAATCGGCGGGAAAACAGACGCCGGTCTGCCGACGTATCTCGGTAAGCAGACGCGCGGTGGCCAGCGACAGTGCCAGCCCGTCATGTTCAACCTGTTGTGCCGCCACCAGCGTGGCAAAACGCTCTGCTTCATACAGCATGGTGTTGATATGCTGCGGTTTGCTGAAATCCTGACGCTGGCCTTCGCGGGGGTAAAACATCACGCTCTGGCACTCCGCCACTTTCTCAATGACCAGCGTACCCGCTTCGCCCTGAATTTCGCTGGCGAGGTGCGAGTTGCTGACTTTAGAGTGGCGCAGCGTCACCTCAAAGTCGCCGTACGTCATCACCACCGTGCCGTGCGCATCGACGCCGCTCGGCAGCAGCGACGCCTGCGCCTGCACCCGTTGCGGCTCGCCCCACAGGCTGATGGCGGTGGCGAGACAGTAATAGCCGATATCCATGATCGAGCCATTTGACCAGGCAGGATTAAAGGTGTTGGGATTCTCGCCGTCCAGGTAGCGCTGATAACGTGATGAATACTGGCAGTAATTCAGCAATACCTTACGGATCTTACCCACCTTCGGCAGCGCATCGCGCAGCGCCAAAAAGTTAGGCAGGCTGGCGGTTTTAAAGGCCTCAAACAGCACCACCTGGTTCTGTCGGGCGGCAGCGATCATCGCTTCAGCTTCGCGGTCGTGTGAGGCGAGCGGCTTTTCGCAGATAACGTGTTTTTTGTGTTGCAGAAAAAGCAATGCCTGCTCGCAGTGCAGGGCGTTGGGGCTGGCAATATAGACGGCATCAATGGCAGTCGATTGCGCCAGCGCCTCCAGCGAGTCGAACAGCAACTCGACGTCGTAATCCGCGTTGAACGCCCTGGCCTGCTCCAGCTGGCGGGAGTAAATCGCGCTCAGTTTCATACGGCCGCTCTCATGGGCGGCGTCAACGAACTGGCGGGTTATCCAGTTAGTACCGATAATGGCGAAACGAATCATAGCCGGGCAATCTTCCCTTTTGGTGAGTCGAACCGGCAGGGTAACACGCACAATGACCGGCGCAATGTGCAGCCGCGACGCGCATTTGATAGTGCGATCCGCATTCCAATATGATGACCCATTACGGACAGACGAAAGGATGACAGGTGAGCAGTAATAAGCATGTTCTGAGCTGGGCGGCGGTGCTGGTGGCGATACCGGTTGGCTGTGCCGCCTCGCTGGTGACGCTGGCCTTTCGCGGCCTGATCGAATTAATCAATCAGCTGCTGTTTAACTCGGGCGATGAAATTACCCAGGCGATGCGGGTGTGGCCGTGGTACGTCTGGCCATTGATTGTCGGCGGTGGTGGCCTGATCGCCGGCTGGTTTCTGCGCTTTGCGGTAGACATTGAAAAGCGCGAAACGGTCAATACTGATTATCTTGAAGTGATCAACGCCCGGCTGGATGCAGTGCCGGGAAAAACCTCACTGTTTCGTGCGCTTTCGTCGATTGCCAGTATTGGCAGCGGCGCGTCGATCGGTAAAGAGGGGCCGATGGTGCAGCTCTCGGCGCTGTGCGGCAGCCTGCTGGGCCGCTGTATTCCCGCCTCGCTGGCGTTGCGTAACAGCGATGTGGTCGCGATGGCGGCGGCGGCGGGGCTGGCGTCGGTCTATCACGCACCGCTCGCTTCGGCGATTTTTGTTGCTGAAATCGCCTTCGGTATCTCTGCACTGCAGCGGCTGATACCGCTGATTATCGCTGCGGCGACCGCGGTGATGACCATGTGGTCGCTGGGCTTTCGCTCAGCGCTTTATCCGCTGGCCGAGGTCAATTTCACCATGGATCCCAGCTCGCTGACGCTGACCGTGCTGATCGCACTGCTGGCCGGACCCACAGGCTGGCTGTTGTTGGCACTGATTGCCCGCTCGAAAAAGCTGTTCTCGCACATTCGTGCGCTGCCGTTGCGGCTGGGATTGGGTGGCGTGGCGGTGGGCTTACTGGCGATTGCGACGACCGATATTCTCGGCAACGGCTATGAAATTATCGTGCAGTTGATGGCGGGGCACTATCTGCTGCCGGGCATCCTGCTGCTGCTGGTGCTGAAAATGGCCGCTACCGCATTGTCGGTAGGGTCCAACGCAGTGGGTGGTTTGTTCACGCCGTCGCTGCTGATTGGCGCACTGCTCGGCGTGGCGCTGGCCACCGTTGCCAGACAACTGGGGTTGCCGATAGAGAATCCATTAATTTATGCGGCGATTGGCATGGCCGCGGTGCTGGCGGCGGTTAGCCAGGCTCCGCTGATGGCGATGTTGATGGTGCTGGAAATGACGCTCAACAGCAGCCTGCTTTTTCCGGTAATGATCGCCACCGTGCTGGCGACTATGGTGGTTTATCAGCTGCATGCCGCCAGCACCTATCCGGTGGTAGGCCGCCATCTCAACCGCGCCGATGCCAAATTCGATTTTGATAACAGCGTTATTTCACAGCTGATTATTCCCGGTGCCGCGCTACAGCCCCATGAATCGGTGGGTCAGGCTTTAGCGGTCAGCTCACTGAAACGCGAACGTTTTGTTTACGTGATCAACGATCGCCAGCAGTTTCTTGGCGTGGTATCGATTCACGATATTTCGCGAAAAATTCTCGATCAGGAGATTACGCTGGAGTCGCCGGTGCTGACGGTGATGGACGATAATTTTCCCTGCGTCTATCAGAATCAGAGCGTGCGTGAAGGCTGGGAGGCGTTTGCCCGCGTCACGCTGGAGCGTCTGCCGGTGCTGAGTAATCCGCAGGATCGTCTGTTTCTGGGCGCGCTCACAAAGACCAGCCTGATTCAGAAAGCCAAAGAGTTTCTTTAACCCTCGCGCCCTTCGAGATGCTGTTGCGTCAGCCACAGGCGGGTATCGAACTCAAACTGGTGGTAGTTCGGCTCCATGTGGCAGCAGAGCTGGTAAAACGCCTTGTTGTGATCTTTTTCGCGCAGGTGTGCCAGCTCATGCACCACGATCATGCGCAAAAAGGGTTCCGGTGCCTGGCGAAACAGCGTCGCTACGCGGATCTCCGCCTTGGCCTTCATTTTGCCGCCCTGCACGCGCGAAATCGCGGTATGCAGGCCGAGCGCATGTTTCATGACGCGGATTTTGCTGTCATACAGCACCTTGCTCAGCGGCTGCGCATTCCGCAGGTAACGCTGGCGGATATCCTGGGTGAAGTCATACAGCGCTTTATCGCTGTTAATCGTATGCCCGTCGGGATAGCGCTGTTGCAGCACTCGGGCCAGCTGCTGTTTGTCGATCAGCTGTTGCACCTGCTGCAACACCGATTCGGGATAGCCCTGAAGATAGATAAGTGATGACATCGTTGGTCCTGAATACATCCGGTCGTGCGCTTTACTGCCACCCGGCCGGATTTGGGTATATACTGCGCCCCCGCTTTCAGGGCGAAAAACGCGCAAAGAGTACCACGCCGGAGAATCAATGAGCCAATTAGAACTGGGCGACCGCACGCTGACGCTGCATCGCTTTCCACAAGTAAACGAAGAGAACCCGCTGCAAGCCTGGGATGCCGCTGATGAATACCTGCTCCAGCAGGCGTTGCCGGAAGGGCCGGTGATCGTATTCAATGACACCTTCGGCACGCTGGCCGCGGCGTTGAATCCGCGTGAAGTGGTCAGCGTAAGCGACTCATGGCTTAGCCAGCAGGCGACCAGGCAAAACCTGCGTCTGAACGGTCTCGATGACAGCGCGGTCACTTTTCTCGACAGCATGTCGCCGCTGCCAGCCAATCCGGCCTGCGTGCTGATTAAAATCCCGAAAACCGTGGCGCTGTTGGAGCACCAACTGCGCGCGCTGCGTGAAGTGGTCTCTGCCGATACGCTGATCATCGCTGCTGCCCGCGCCAAAGAGATCCACACCTCTACGCTGCAGCTGTTCGAACGTATGCTGGGCGAAACCAAAACCTCACTGGCGTGGAAAAAAGCCCGTCTGGTGTTCTGCCGCTTCACCGCGCCTGCGGTCGGCAAGCCGGTGCCGACCCGCGTTTGGCCGCTGGAAGGTACCGATTATCAGATCCACAATCACGCGAATGTCTTTTCCCGCAACGGACTCGATATCGGCGCACGGCTGTTTATGCAGCATCTGCCTGGTCACATTGACGGTGAAATTGCTGACCTCGGCTGCGGTAACGGCATCATTGGCCTGATGGCGCTGGAGAAGAATCCGCTGGCGGATGTGCATTTTGTCGATGAATCCTGGATGGCAGTGGCATCAAGCCAGCTGAACGTTGAGGTAAATCGCCCGCAGGATCTGGCGCGCTCCCACTTCAGCGTTAACAATGGCTTAAGCGGCTTTCCTGCTGACCGGCTGCACGCGGTGCTGTGTAATCCGCCATTCCATCAGCAGCATGCGTTAACCGATGAGATCGCCTGGCAGATGTTCCATGATGCCCGCCGCTGCCTGCAGTATGGCGGCGAGCTGCGCATCGTGGGCAATCGCCATCTTGATTACCATCGCAAGCTGAAAAAGATTTTCGGCAACTGCACGCTGGTGGCCTCCAGCGCTAAGTTTGTGGTACTGCGTGCGGTAAAACTGCGCTAATCCTCAGATAACCAGCGCCAGTTCGGTTGCCTGGGCGATAGCGCGTCGGGCATCCAGCTCCAGCGCCACGTCGGCGCCGCCAATCAGATGCAGCGGTTTGCCGAGTGAGGTCAGCGCAGCGACAAGCTGACGATTTGGCTCCTGACCGGCGCAGATAATCACATTATCCACCGCCAGCGTCAGCGGCTCGCCATCACGTAAGATGTGCAGGCCGTTGTCGTCAATCCGCTGATACTGCACGTTCCCCCACATGTTGACCCCGCGCGCTAACAGACTGCTGCGATGGATCCAGCCGGTGGTCTTGCCGAGGCTGCCGCCGGGCTTACCCGGTTTGCGCTGAAGCAGCCAGATGTCACGCGGGCTCTTCTCCGGCTGTGGCGGCACCACGCCGCCTGGCTGCTGCAGGGTGCGATCGATACCCCATTCCTGACAAAAAGCCCCGATAGCGTCACCAGCCGCGGGCGGCTGGCTTAAGTACATGGCGCTGTCGAAACCGATGCCGCCGGCACCAATAATGGCGACGCGGCGACCTACCGGATGCTTATCACGCAATACCTGCAAATAACTCAGCACCGAAGGGTGATCGATACCGTTAATTTCAGGCTGGCGCGGCGTAATGCCGGTGGCCAGAATCACCTCATCAAACGCCGTGAGCGCCGCCGCATCGACCCTGCGTCCCAGCTGCCGCGTCACGCCCGCCAGTGTTAACTGACGATCAAAATAGCGCAGCGTTTCAGCAAACTCGCTTTTACCCGGAATCTGTTGGGCGATAGCGAATTGCCCGCCGATGGCTATTGCCGCGTCGAATAAGGTTACCCGATGCCCGCGCTGTGCGGCATTGAGGGCAAATGCCATGCCTGCCGGCCCGGCACCCACCACCGCGAGCTGCTTGATATGCGGTGCCGACGCAATGGGCATCAGCGTTTCATGGCAGGCACGTGGATTGACCAGGCAGGAGGTAATCTGCCCGGCAAAGATCTGATCGAGGCACGCCTGATTGCAGCCGATGCAGCTGTTAATCTCATCTTCCCGCTGCGTGGCCGCTTTGCGTACCCATTCAGCGTCCGCCAAAAAAGGTCGCGCCATGGAGATCATATCGGCACAGCCTTCATCCAGTAATTGCTGCGCGGTGGCGGGATGATTAATGCGGTTGGTGGCGATCAGCGGCAGCGAGACATGCTGGCGTAATTGTTGCGTTACCCAGCCAAATGCGCCACGCGGAACGGCGGTGGCAATAGTAGGAATGCGCGCTTCATGCCAGCCGATGCCGCTATTGATCAGCGTGGCCCCCGCCTGTTCAATCGCTTTTGCCAGCATAATGGTTTCATCAAAGGTATTGCCGCCTTCCACCAGATCAAGCATCGACAGGCGGTAAATAATAATAAAATCGCGGCCCACCGCCGCCCGTACCGCCTTAACAATGGCGATGGCAAAACGCTGACGATTTTCGCTGCTGCCACCCCAGTTGTCCTGCCGCTGATTGGTGCGTGAGGCGAGGAACTGGTTAATCAGATAGCCTTCTGAACCCATGATCTCGACGCCATCATAGCCCGCGGCCTGTGCCAGTTGCGCACAGCGTGCAAAATCAGCAATGGTGCGCAGAATCTGTTGCTCATCCATCGCCTGCGGCATAAACGGATTGATCGGCGCCTGAAGCGCTGAGGGCGCGACCAGATCGCGTTGATAGCTGTATCGGCCGGCATGAAGGATTTGCAGCGCAATTTTGCCGCCAGCCTCATGCACTGCATCGGTCACTATCCGATGTTGCGGACACTGTTCTGTTCGATCCAGCACCGCGCCGCCCCTGGCAACCACGCCTTGCGCATTGGGAGCGATACCGCCGGTAACAATCAACGCTACGTCAGCACGGGCGCGTTCAGCATAGAAGGCGGCCAGCCGCTCGGTGCCGCCAGGATGTTCTTCCAGGCCGGTGTGCATCGATCCCATCAGCACGCGATTTTTTAAACGAGTAAAACCCAAATCCAGCGGGGCAAAGAGTGAAGGTGTTGGCAGCGGCGTCATCGCAGTATCTTCGATAGTGGTCGGATGAGTTGACTGTAGCGAGTGTCATCGTGAAGTGAAAATGTTTGCCGACAGGCTGTGAAGGGCATCATAAAAAAAAGCAAAGTTTACAGGCGGCACACGAGGTGGGGGGTACCTCGCGCAGTAACGGAAAGTGACCTGTAAACTTTGCAACGGCAACGCAATAGTGGCCAGTATATGGCTCTACATTTTACATAACGAGAACGCAATGTAAGGCGTATGGAAACGTGTAACGTTTTAGGCAACGGCGTTACGTTTTGCCATTTCGACAACATCAACAATATTATTAACGTCGAGCTTCTGAAATATTTTGGTTTTGTAGGTGCTGACGGTTTTATTATTCAGTCCCAGCTCGTCGGCAATCAACTTATTTGACTTTCCTTTCGCCAGTTTTTTCAGGATCAGCATTTCACGCTCAGTCAGCAGCGCCAGCCTACGCTGTTCATCGCAATAATCGTGCGAACGGCGCACCAGTTCGCCGGGTAAATAATCGACGCTGTTATAGACACAGCCGATGGCTGAAATGAGTGTGCTGACATTTTCTTTTTTTGAGACGTATCCATTAGTACCAATGCTAATCGACTGCATGATTAAATGGTTGTTTTTGCTTTCGCTGATGATGATTGTCTTCAGGTTGGCTTTGCTTCTGACCAGATCGCGTAAGAAGCCGATACCGCTGTTGTCGGCAAATTCAGGATCAAAAATCATGATGTCATAGTGTCGGACTAATATTGCATCAATAGCGTCCCTGATCGTATTTGCAACTGAGATATGACAAAAGCCGTTCATTAATAGCAGTGATTGAATTCCGGATGAAACAATCTTATGTTCGTCGACAATGATAATTTTCGCATTATGCATAACGTGACCTTTAAATATTAATAAAGCGGCAGCTAATATCATTAATTAATTAGATGTTCATTATGATAATCCAGTGCGTAAAGTTATCCAGGAACCGTCTTGATTGGACCGTAAAATATAATTCAGGCGATGATGCTAGTGTTTCAGGCTATTTTTGAATGCTAACAGCACCTTTTCAAGCTCTGCAATCGCGTGTGCCAAACCGGATTTAATCGCCATTACGGCTTCTGCTGGTGGTTTATCTTCCAGCTGTTTAGCCAGCCGTTCAACGTCGGTGGCATTGATTAAACGCGCACCTCCTTTCATTTTGTGACCCAGTTGCGACAGCTGTGCGCTGTCGTGTGCCGCATTGATTTCCGCCAAAATCTCATCGTTGCTGACAATAATGCTGTCAATAAAGGCGAAGCAGCCAGCCATATCGCGTTCGGCCAGCTCCTGCAACAACGGGCAGGGCGCTGGCAGGGCGCTCTGCGGACGCTGTTGCGCTGTTGCAGGCGCAGGCGGAGAAAGATGGCGCGTGGTGTTGCTGAGATGACGCGTCAGCGTATCGACGCTAAGCGGCTTAAACAGACAATCATCCATGCCCGCATCCAGACAGCGCTGAATGATAGAGCGCTCAGCGGAAGCGGTAAGCCCAAAAATCAACATCCGCGGACGCTGTATCTGTTGCTCCAGCGCACGCAGCTGGCGCGCAAACGTAAAGCCATCCATGTCGGGCATATTGCAGTCGCTGATAATGAGATCAAAGGCGTCTGGATCCTGCTGCCAGATAACCAGTGCCTGTATCGCACTCTCGATCAGCATCGCCTGATGGCCGGCATATTCCAGCTGCTGGCCCAACAGCAGGCGGTTCGGTGCGTGATCGTCAATCACCATAATGCGCAGTCGCCCCTGAGCGGGAACGTTTTCAGCCTGTTGTTGCTGTACCTGCTGTTCATCGACCAGCGGCGCATAAAAATGAAAGCGGAACACCGCGCCCTCGCCTGGCTGGCTTTCGACATCAATTTCGCCGCCCATCAGTTCGGCCAGCTTGCGACAAATACTCAACCCCAATCCGGTGCCAAGCTGCTGGCGCTGGCGATCGCCCGTTTGTACAAAGGGCTCAAAAATTGCCTGCTGCTGATCTTCATCAAGACCACAGCCGCTGTCTTCGATCTCTAGCACAAACTCGCCGCGCTGTGCGTTCATATCGATGCTGCCCTGGTAAAGCGTCACGCTGACATAACCTCGATCGGTGAATTTGATCGCATTGCTGAGCAGATTAGAAAAAATTTGGTTGAACATCATGGCGTCAAGCAGCACGCAAGGATAGGTAATATCGATTTCATGGCGCAGCTCGATGTTTTTACTCTCTGCCTTGTTGCGAAACAGGTTTATGACCTGCTCAACACGCTGCGCCAGCAGGCAGGGTTCGGGCTTTGGCTGATGGATGCCTGACTCAATGCGCGACAAATCGAGAATATCGCCAATCAGCGACAGCAATGCATTGGCAGATTCATAGGCAACCAGCACGTTATTGCTGATTTCACGCGCCGGTTTCTGACGGGTTTCCATCTCCAGCAGACCGATAATGGCGTGCAGTGGCGTACGGATCTCGTGGCTCATGCTGGCCAGAAACTGGCTTTTGGAACGGTTGGCGGCATCGGCATCCTCTTTGGCGGTGCTTAATGCCAGCAGTAATTCATGGCGTTCAGTGACATCAAGCCAGCCGCCAATAACCCCAACCACTGCGCCCAGTCGATCGCGAAACGGCAGCGCCCAGTGGAAAACATGCACCGTTTTGCCACGAAACTGCATCTTCACATCGCGCATTGAGGCGGTGCCCTGGCGCAGCGTGGTGTAGTGCTCCGCCTCCAGCAGTTGCAGGCACGCGTCGTCCAGCAGATGGCGATACACATCGGTGCCTTTGCCAACGACTTCCTCCAGGCTGACCTCAAGAAAATCGAGATAGGCGGTGTTGCAATGCATCAGCCTGGCCTGACGATCCCTGACGTACATCACCACCGGCGATTCGTTAAACAGCGTGTTGGTGAAGGTGAGCTGGTCCTTCAGGGCATGCTGCGCCTCGGTGCGCTGGCGAATAACCCGCTGCAAATGGCGATTCCAGATTAAGCAGATAAGAATGATGATGCTGGCCAGCGCCACAATCTTCAGCACCACATCTTTATAGTCATGCCAGGAGATGGTGCGGTTGACCTGCGGCAGGTTATGCCAGCGTGAAATTAACGGCTCCAGTGTTTCCGGTGGAATATCAAGCAGCGCCTTATTGATGATCTCAATCAGCGGCGCATTGGCTTTATCCACCGCCATGCCTATTTTGGCGGGCTGGTCGCCAACCACTTGAATAATGCGTAATCGATCCCGGTAATAGTTGCGCAGCAGAAAGTCGGCATGCACTTTGGGGATAATTACGCCATCTGCTTTTCCACTCAGTAACTGAAGCAGCGCCTCCTGGGGTGAAAGCTGAGTTTGCAGCGTTATATCAGGCCAGGTTTCAGCCATGTACGCCTTCAGGCGACTCTCTTCTAACGAGAATACCCGGCGATTTTTTTTACCGGCCATTTCAAGGATATTGGCGGTATCGACGGCCTGCACCAGGACCCAGGGTGAAATAAGATAAGGCCGTGAAAACAGGTGTTGCGCTCGCTGCTGTTCATCAAGCAGCACGGCAGGTGAAAAATGGACTTTTGTACTGTCGACAGACGCATGCTGGCCTGGCGTCACCGGTTCAAACAGCACGCCTGCACGGCCCGAGATTAAATCAACGATCTCTTTGGCGATGCCTTGCCACGTGCCGCTTTCGTCGCGGAAAAATAGCGGTGCGCCGTTAGCCGCGATATCAATCGGAATAAAGGGGTGAAGACGCAGCCAGTTGTCCTCCTGCGGTGTCAGCGCTAATGGATTGTTTTTCATGACGTAGTGGCTTTGTAATTGCCAGCGATTGGCAATGCGCAGGCGCCCTGCGAGAGGAATCATGCGCAGCGCCATATTGAGCGCTTCGGCTAATTCCGGATAGCGAGGACTGACGCCAAAAGAGATATTGAGGTTGGAAAGGGCGCGACTGGGTGACATTGTCAGTTCGTTGCTGTAGCCGTACCGCAGCAGATATTCCTGCGTTGAGGCGTTTCCCCATGTGGCATCAGCCTGTCGAAACGCCGTGGCCGCCAGCGCTTTGGCATAGGTTTGATGGTGCTGTAAAATAGCCTCAGGATAATCCTGCTGCAGCTTGAGGCCAATACGTTGCGGGCCCGCCCAGGCAATAATTTTTCCTGTCAGGCTTTTATCATTATTGTTTTTTGTATTCTGCAGAATGACCGAGCTGTCCAGCAGATAGGGCGTTGTGCGAATAAGCGGCGGCGTGAGCATTAACGTCTCAGGATTATAGATAGCCACCATATGCAACGTACCTGCAGCAAGGGCCGCTGCCATCGCCTCTTCCGTAGGAAAATAAATTAACTGCATGCGCAGTTTTAACATGCGCTGCACCGCACCGAGATAATCAGCGGTAAGCCCTTCGAAAGCGTGGTGGTCATTGTCAATATAGAGCGGCGGTTGTGCGGCGCCCCAAATACCCACACGCAACACGTCATTCTCAGAGAGCGTGTTACGCTCGCTATTCATTACTACATCAGGCACAACTATATCGGTGCGAACCAGTAAATTAAGCTCCTTAACCGCAGCATTCAGTGAAACGCTAAACGTCAAAATTAGCATTGTTAATAAGTAGCGCACGCTAAACATCCCTGTTATTGAATGAGGCTTTTGGCAAACGACGTGGGAAATTGCCTGAGTTGTTATTTTTTCCTGTTGGCCGCCAGTATCATATTACTGGCGCTATTTCTCCACTATGATTTTTTATCCAGGCCTAAAAATTTGGGACAAGTCTCGTTATTTAAAAGAGAGGATGTACGGATGTCTTTATTTCTCGTAACGCCTTGCAATTACGGTTTTTCGTTACGCTTTAGAGTGATAAAAGCGCATTATCCTTCGTGATGTTTAGCCCGATTTTTCTGCGGCAGGGGCGTTATTGAGACAAATCTTGTATGTACTTTGAGTCATAACCTCTATTTTTTCTACGTAACAGCGTGTTCCATGATCGAAAGAGAGGCGCATCGTTTTTATCGTGAAGTCGCGACATGTCGCCGCATGAAAAATTGTCTTCATCAGGCCGCACGCTTTTATCCTGTTATTCATAGCACAAGAAAAAGGAGGTGGCGGCCGCACGTCATTTATTGCGCTATATCAACGTCTCTGTATGGCATTATGATAATAGTGATTAAGCAAAGCATCACCGCAGATTGAATTTCAACATGGCGTCAATGCAGGACAACAGACGCCTAAGCCAGAGCGGGTTTAATTTTCTACTCTGATAGTGGATGCTTAACCACTATGCCTGATGAAAGAGGGACTCTCCCTCCTGAAAAGACTTTTACTAATGCGAATAGCTATTTTCTCTGCCTTTTATTTAATGGCAGTCGCCTCTGCGCAGGCGAACACTCAGCAAAATAATGCATTACCCGAATATTACCAGTCACTGTCTGCACTGCCCTTGTCACAGTCGCGCATCATATTTTTCCGGAGTTTTGATGATGAAGAAGGTGCGGCACATATTTATATTAACGGTGAGTTTCATATCTCATTATTACCCGGCAGCTTTACGGCTTTTTGCCTTGCGCCCGGTGAGCACCGTCTGGCGGCGTTGGTGAAAAATGCCAGTTACTATCATGGCATGCCTCTGACCGATTTTAAGATCTGGCTGGGCCGGGGTGAAACCCAGTTTCTGCGCATGTTAGATGGCTATAGCGGCGAACCTGAAGTATTAAATCGGCCAGCCGCCGAGCAGGAGCTGCCTTATCTTCAGCAGCAGCGGCGTATGTTGTCGAGGGCATCCTCAGTAGAAGAGTGCAGTACGCAAGAGTAACGCTGCGTTGCTGCGCGCCACCCTTCAACATCGCCCCTGGCCTTCAGCATCACCTGGATGTGTACCTAAGCGCAATCAAATGGAGAGGGCAGCAGGCTATGTTAATCATAAAGCGGATTTTTTTAGGGTGTCTGTTTATTCCGGCTCTCGCTGCTGGCAGCGAAGCATCGTCCTCTGCAATAAATAGCGCCGAGCGCTATCAGCATCGTCCACCGGTTGTTCCACAGCTCACTCAGGTTGTCTATTATCGCGAAGATAATGATAACACTGCTCAGGGAGCTTATATCTATATTGACGGTGAATTTCATACCCGGCTGCTGCCCGGAGGCTTTACGCAATTCTGCCTGCGACCTGGTACACATACGCTGAGTGATTATTTCCATAATAATGCAGCCTATGAGGGAAAGAGGCATCTGCTGTTCGAGGCGGATTTTCGCGGTGGACAACGTTATTTTCTGCAGGCCACGCCAGACAGTGAAATGCCTGTGGCCGTGCGGCAACAAAAGGGCGAACAGGACAGTGGCAATAAACGACAGCAGCGGCATCTGCTTTCTCGCGCTTCTGCCGTGGTGCCCTGCATCTACCAGGATGAAGAGGCGTTAAAAACCCGTTATGTGACGCTGAATTTACGGGATCTCTTTTATTATGACAGCAACTGGCAAAATGAAATCACTACTGCAGGGCGTGAAGCATTGCGTGAAATGCTGATCGCTATCCGGCGTGACAATATGCAGATCCATCGGCTGACGCTGTTGAATTATTCCGCCGGGCAAGCAATAAAAGAGCGTGCAGCTGTAGAGCGTACTCAGGTGGCTTCGCTGAAACGCGCGTTAATTGATAGCGCTTTTGCTGAGGATATTATTTATATTGAATATAAACGCGGTAATAATAATCAGCGGTCAGACTGTGCTGCCGATAAAGCATTAGATGGACGTTGTGCTACTCACAGAAAAATAGTGCTACAGATAAATTGAGGTACTGACGCCAGGCAGCCGCATAAAAAACTGGTGCGGCTGCATGCTTTTGCAAAACAGCGAGTTAAAAATAATCATGCTGCCACAGTTGTGCCTGGTTAATCCTTTTTACAATAAAATGACGAGTAATTTTTATTCCTTTCTGAACTTTTATTTTTTTCTCGCTTAATTATTTAGCCCCGTTGGCTTCCGCTAATAAAACCCCTTTTCGAGACAAGTCTTGTTCGGTCTTGCATCCTCGCCTGTCAGAATTTTCTCAGAAGTTCTATCACCCTGTAACGAATTCTAATTAGAACAATCTGTCTCACCAGAGGAAAAGTGTAAATGAACACGGAAGAAGCCATTCTGGCCAATGAGCTGGATGCGCGCAGTGTTGCTCGAGCAGATACCAAAATAGACGACACGCTGCTGCAAAGCGTGGTCTGGATATGTGAGCACTATAAACTAAGCCGTTCACCTGACTCGCTGATTGCAGGATTGCCAACCGCAATGCTGCTCTCGCCTTCACTGGCATTAAAGGCGCTGGAAAATGCCGGTATTGTCGGTGGAATGGTTGAACGTCGCAGTAACGAACTGCCTGAACAGCTGATGCCTGTCATTCTGCTGCGCAAAGGCGGCGGTGGCTGCATTTTGCTGTCACGGCGTATTCACACCAATGAGGAAAATAAACGCGAGCTTCGTTATCAACTGGTCATGCCGGAAATCAGCATGGAAGCAGTGGAGATGGATCACGCGCAACTTAGCGAAATCTATGCCGGATTTGCCATCATGGCGAAACCACAGGCTAAGGTCGATGCGCGCATGAGCGCAACGCTGCCGGAGACCAAAGGGCATTGGCTGTTCAGTACGTTATGGCGTTACCGCAGCTATTATCGCAGCGCCGCTATTGCGGCGGTACTGATTAACGTGCTGGCGCTGGCGAGCATCTTTTTTACCATGAACGTCTACGATCGCGTGGTGCCGAACCAGGCGTTTGTCACGCTATGGTCACTGGCTATCGGCGTGACTATCGCCATGATTTTTGAAGCCATTACCCGTTTTACCCGTGCACATCTGCTTGATATGGCCGGTAAAAAAGCGGACCTGGTATTAGGTGCCATGCTATTCCGCCAGGCACTGTCGGTACAGATGGAGCACAAGCCTGCGTCATCAGGTACCTTTGCTAACCAGCTGCGCGAGTTTGAATCGGTGCGCGACTTTGTCGCCTCGGCCACGTTGGCGGTCATCTCCGATCTGCCTTTCATCCTGATGTTCGTTTTTGTCATCTACTTTATTGGTGGTCCGCTGGCCATTGTGCCGTTACTGATGATCCCGCTGATCATTCTGGTCAGCGCCGCGATCCAGTGGCCGCTGGCGAAGATCATGAAGGAAAACTTGCGTGATGCCTCGTTAAAGCAAGGCGTGCTGATTGAATCGATCGAAGGCATGGAAACGCTGAAGGCAGTGGGCGGCGAGTCCTATATGCAGCGCCGCTGGGAAAATTTCAGCGCCCTGCAATCTGCCAACTCAATGAAATCGAAGCGTTATTCGACGCTGGCAACCGGCGTAGTGACCTTCCTTCAGCAGTTTCAGACCGTGATATTGATTGTCGTAGGCGTGTACCTGATTGATGCGGGCACCTTCACCATGGGGGCGATGATCGCCACCGTGATGCTGGCTGGCCGTGCCACGGCGCCACTGGGGCAGGTCATTGGCCTTGCCGTGCGTTATCAGCAGGCGAAAGCGGCGATGAGTTCATTAACCAAGCTGATGGAGATGCCGGTTGATCGCGACAGTACTCGCGAATACCTGGCAAATCCGCCGCTGGATGGCCAGCTCAGCCTGAAAGATATTAACTTTTCCTATCCTGCTCCGCCGATGAAGCCTAACCCACCGGTGCTGACCGGCATCTCGCTGGACATCGCTGCCGGCGATCGCGTGGCGATCCTCGGACGCATCGGCAGCGGCAAATCTACGCTGCTGCGTGTGATGGCACGGCTTTATCAGCCGGTAAACGGCCAGATGTTCAGTAGCGGGCTGGACGTTAACCAGATCGATCCCGCCGACTGGCGCAAAAGCGTGGGCTACGTCGGCCAGGAAGCCCGCCTGTTCTACGGCACGCTGCGTGAAAACGTGATGATCGGATCGCCGAATGCCACCGCCAATGAACTGCTGCGCGTGCTGAGACTAACCGGTCTGGATCAGATCGCCGCCCGTCATCCCAGCGGCATCAATATGATGATTGGTGAGATGGGGGAAGGGCTGTCAGGCGGCCAGCGCCAACTGGTTTCTCTGGCACGTACGCTGCTGGCCCGTCCAAAAGTGCTGCTGCTCGATGAGCCGACCAGCGCGATGGATAGCCAGACAGAAACGCTTTTCCTGCAGCATCTGCGCCGCGCCGTTGAGGGCCATACGCTGGTCGTGGTGACACACCGTCCTTCGCTGCTGGCACTGGTTGAACGCGTCATCATTATTGATGAAGGCAAAGTCGCAGCCGACGGCTCGAAAGAGCAGGTAATGGCGTCTTTGCAGGCCAAAGAGAAAGCCGAGCGTCTGCAGCAGCAGCAGCAGCAGCAGCAGCAACAGCAACAGCAGCAACCCGAGCAACAGCAGCCGGAGGCCGCAGCTCAGCAGGGACCTTCAGCGCCGATACCGGCAAAAGCGCCGCCCAGACTGAAGAAAACGGCCCAACCAGGGGCTGAACCATCTACAACCCACAGCGCGACAACGTCGCCTGACCAACAAACGGCTGCGGCGGCGATCGCAAAACGAGCACCAGCACCAACGGCACAGGCGACCCTCGCCGAGGAGGAAAAATGATCGCGGCTCTTTTTCGACGTAACAAAAAGCCTGGTCTTTCTGCCAGCGATGCAGAGTTTATGAATGACGTTCAGGCGTCGCTGATGGCACAGTCGACGCCCGGTTCAAAACTGGTGATCTGGCTGATCATTGCGGTGATTGTCGGTGGCTTAACCTGGGCTAAATTTGCCCGCGTGGAAGAGATTACCAAAGGCGATGCCAAGATCATCTCCAAGAGCCGCGAACAGATTATTCAGAGTCTGGAAGGCGGTATTCTGGCCGAGATGAACGTGCGTGAAGGTTCGGTGGTTAATCGCGGCGACGTGCTGCTGAAAATCGATCCGACCCGCGCGCAGTCGAGCTACCGCGAAGTGTTCAGTAAAGTGCAGGGTCTGAAGGCGACCATTACGCGTCTGCGTGCCGAATCCTATGGTCAGCCATTGGTATTTGATGAAGAAGTACAGGCCGATCCGGCGCTGGTTGAGCAGGAGACGCGGGCATGGAAGTCGCGGCTCAGCGCATTGAATGACAGCGTGCGCTCACTGGAACGCAGCTATGCGCTCTCAATGAGTGAGATTCGCCTCGCTGAACCGCTGGCGGCGAAAGGTTTGCTCTCCGAAGTAGAAATGCTGCGCATGCGCCGTCAGGCCAACGACATTCAGTCACAGATTGTCGAGCGTAAAAACCGCTATCAGAGCGAAGCCAACTCAGAGCTGTTACGGCTGGAGCTGGAGCTGTCGCAAACGGTGGAAAACCTGGCCGGACGTCTGGATATCGTTGAGCGTACCACCATGACCGCACCGGTACGGGGCACGGTTAAAAACGTACGCGTGAATACCATCGGCGGTGTTATTCAGCCGGGCGAACATATTCTGGAAATTGTGCCGCTGGAGGATCAGCTGCTGGTTGAAGGGAAAATCCGGCCTTCCGATGTGGCTTTTTTACATCCGGGCTTACCGGCAACGGTAAAAATAACCGCCTATGACTATGCCATATATGGTGGCCTGCACGGCACGGTTGAGCATATTAGTCCGGATACGCTGAAGGACGATCAAAAGTCAGCGGCGGGCAGACCGGACGATACGTATTATCGCGTATTAATTCTCACTGACAGCAGCACGCTTAATGCGGGCGGGAAAGAGCTACCTATTATTCCCGGCATGGTGGCGTCAGTAGAAATACGAACCGGAGAAAAAACCATTCTCGATTATCTATTGAAACCCGTGTTGAAAGCTAAAGAAGCCTTTCGTGAGCGATAATAATAATGCGTAATAGTCAATTTGCTGTTTCTTTTACCAGGCGACCTAAAAAACTAGCGTTAATTATTTTACTGGCGATGAGCGGGCACAGCGCGCCGCTTTATGCCAGCGATGAGGAGCTCTACTTATTCAGTCAGATGGCGAGTGAAAAGAGTCGTCCGACACTCGCTTCACCCGCACCGAGGGCCGTGCCGCGTACGCGGGCGGTGGCTAATCCGGCCGTTGCGCCAGTGCGCACTCAGCCTGCCCGTCAGCCTGCAACGTCATTTGCCAGGGTACCGCAGCCGGCTGCTATCATACCGCCGCCGGCAGTGAAGGCCACGGTGCCACCGCAGCCTCAGCCGTTTGGCCGCGCATCGGCACCCGTGGCGCGCACAGGCGGCGAACGTGCGCTAAGCGGTACGACAACCGCGCCGCATCTGCTGCCTCGCCGCAAGACAGCCAGCAACAATAATGCCGGTTATCTGACCCGTAGCGCACCGGCGGCGACGCGCGGCGGCTTTCTGCAGCAGGAAAACAACGACGAAGAGGTCATTGTTTTCCGCAAGGTGGAACCGCAGAGCACGAAAACGCTACCCACCACAGGCCAGCAAAGTGTCACACCGTATCGTCGTGAGCCAACGTTAACCGATTACGCCGCGCTCCCGGCCACGCTGCCGACGCCGGGCCGCACGGTGGCGGGGCCGTCTGAAGCTCAGCTGCAGCAGATTTTTATGCGCGCGGTGCGTCAGGCGTGGAGCATTAACCCGCAGTTGATGGCGGTTAAAGCGCAAAGTTCGATGGCGGAAGCCAACGTGGATGAAGCCAAAGGCCAGCGCTGGCCGCAGCTGGATGTGAATGCCCAGTCGCCTTCTTTGCAGTTCGGTGATGGGCAGCGCAGCAAGCAGTCGAGCATGCCGGCATTTGGCATCAATATGGCAACCAACCTGTATGACTTTGGTCAGACCGCCAGCACCATTGCCAGCCGTCAGGAGACGTTAACCGCCAGCCAGCAGGCGATCATCGCCCAGCAGGAAGATGTGGCATTGCAGGTGAGTAACGCACTGATTACATTGACCAAAGAACGTCAGGTTATTGAGTTGAGCAAAAGCTATGTGGCGCGCATGAACGAGCTGGCCACCATGCTCAGCGGCATTGTAAAGGCGGACCAGGGCCGACGCAGCGAGCTGACGCAGGCGCGCAGCAGACTGTTACAGGCGCAGAGTCTGCTCGACAGCGCCGTATCGCGGGCGCGCGATGCGGAAATAACCCTGCATCGCCTGCTGGGCGAAACGCAGGTGCCTTTGCCGCAAACGCCGCGCTGGAATTTACAGCCCGCCAATCTGGCGCGCCTGCTGCAACGTCTGGAAGATCACCCGGCGATTCAGCGCGCGCAGGCCGAAGCACGTGCCGCGCAGAAGGAGATCGATGCGGTAAAAGCCTCAGCAATGCCGAAGCTCAACTGGACGGTTTCCAAAAGCACGCAGGAAGATCAGCTGGGCAATCAGCAGGCGTGGCAGACCGGTCTGAACGTCAGCTGGCCGCTGTTCCGCGGCGGTTCAAACCGCGCGTCAGAACGGGCGGCGGTGCAGCGTGCTGAAACCAGCCTGCAGCAGATGCGCGAGATGCGGCTGGAGTATGAAAACCGCATTCGCAAAGCCGATCAGGATGCGCATGCCATGCTCGATCGCGCCGAGCTGTACAGCAATTTAACCGTGGAATCGGATCGGATCCGACTCGACTTTTTCGACCAGTGGTATCACCTGGGACGCCGTACACTACTGGATGTGTTGGGTGCTGAAACGGATTACCACAATAACCGGATCAGTGAAGTCAGCAATCGCTACGACGGCTATGCCGCTATTTTCCGTGGCAATGCTTCCGCCGGTCAGTTAATTCCGTGGCTCGCCGGTAGCTCGATATAAAAAAGAAAATAAGTAATACAGGCTGTTATTGCAAGAAATTGCAATATATCAGGTCATTATCTTATGTGATGAATCAACA
The DNA here is from genome assembly GCF_051851875.1 of Duffyella sp. Ts4. NCBI lineage: Bacteria > Pseudomonadati > Pseudomonadota > Gammaproteobacteria > Enterobacterales > Erwiniaceae > Duffyella > Duffyella sp. Ts4. The sequence continues at coordinate 99,171 of NZ_JBLYPN010000013.1, forward strand.
TCAAGGACTGAAAAGGAAGTACTGATGAAACGAGTACTTAATAATCCATTGCGCATTGCATTGTTAGACGATCATCCAATGATTCGTACCGCGTTCGATATTTGTATTAAAGCCGAACCCGATATGGAATTAATGGGCGCATGGGGATCAAGCGTAGAACTGTTTGCGGAATTAAAAAAAGAGCCGGTCGATGTATTAGTGCTGGACTTTTTATTAGGTGAAAAAGAGCTGGATGGCCTGGCGCTGATTAAACAGCTGCGCAGCCATTATCCGCGGCTGCGCATATTAATTTCGTCGTCGCTGGAAAGCCCGGCGATCGTTAAAATGGTGCTCAGCGCCGGTGTCAGCGGATTTATTGGCAAAAGCCATAATATGGCCGATATTTTCCAGGCGATTCGTCAGGTAGCAAACGGCCGCATTTTTCTGTCGCCGGGCCTGGCCTACGAAATTGAAAACCTCTACGTGGTCAATGAGGATGCCATTCATGAAACGCTGGGGGTAAAAACCAGCGGCATGATGTATGAAAAGGTCAAGCTGCTCAGCCCGCGCGAAGTGGAAGTGGTGCGCTGTTATCTGGATGGGCTAAGCGTGTCGCAGATTGCCATCAAGTTTAAGCGCAGTCGTAAAACGGTCAGCGGTCAGAAGCAATCTGCGCTGAAGAAGCTTGGCCTGCGCTCCGATTCCGAGCTGTTTAAATACAGTAACGATCTGATGCCAGGCGTATAACGCGTCAGGATTTGCGGCGAATCCAGGCGTAGCGCGAGGTGTAACCGGTGCCGTGATGGCTGTTGTACCGGTAGCTCGAGCGCGGTTCGGCCATGCAGTAGGTGCAGACGTCGAGCAGATCGATCTGTGCTGCAAGAATGCCCTGCTGCTCCAGCATCTGTTTGCCCAGATGCGGCAGATCAAACCAGATGCCCTGCTGCTGCGGCGCCGCCTGTGGACGCACCGCCAGCGCATTCAGCGGGCGGTCACGATGCCAGCGCACAGGCTGTTGCAAACGCGGATTGGCCTGAATCACCGCTAGCCGATCTTCACCCAGCTCGTAACAGCAGGGTAAGATTGCCGGACCGATCGCCACCCATAAATCTTCTGGTCGGGAACCCTGGCTGAGTAAATCCTCTACCGCGCTGAACAGCACGCCTGCCAGCGCGCCCTGCAATCCGGCATGCACCGCCGCCACCTGATGATGACGATTATCGGCAATCAGCACCGGTAAACAATCAGCGGTATAGACCGCTACCGCCCGTTCGCTACGGCTGATAATCGCATCAGCGTCCACCGATTTAGGCGGAAAAGCCTGCTCAGCCTCTACGGCAACCGCGCTGTGGCGCTGATGAGCGAACGCGCAGGCCTCAGGCGGCGGCGTTCCGGCAGGCAGAAAAGCGTGCTCCAGCCAGCCCAGCGCCGCCAGCTTCTTTGAATAACGACTCTGCGAACTCTCCATCACTCCTCCAGATAGCTGGGAAATCACCGTTTTGTTGATCCAGCAGCCATTTACTCTCCGGTAATATGGCAAAATATACAACCCGTCGGGCACATCGTTCACCGTATTGTAAAAATGGCGGCTGGCTCATGCTGCTGCTATGCCGATCTTATTGCAACGCGAAAAGCTGACCCAAATACGCTATTCTTTCAACGGCGTCCGGTAATTCAACCCCCTACCGGCGTCGGCTTTATGGTAAACCTGGGATGGATGCCACTGATGTGGATGCGCTGCCGCATGGCAAGCATCTTGTTTTGGCAGGACGTAATAAAACCGCTTTGACAGAGGACGCGAACGCCGGTATGGCTCGCGCAGGTAACTCATGTTAATTCGTACCGAAATTGGTGTTGACGCTGCCGGAATCGACAGCCTGCTGCGTCGCTGTTTTGCCACGTCAGCTGAGGCTGAGCTGGTGCAGCAGCTGCGTGAGGATGGTCTGCTGACGCTTGGCGTAGTGGCGACGGATGATGAAGGGCAGGTGATGGGCTACGCTGCCTTCAGCCCGGTGACGCTCGGTGGTGAAGATCTCAACTGGGTTGGCCTCGCGCCGCTGGCGGTAGATGAAAGCGTTCGTCGCCAGGGCTGGGGTAAGCAAATGCTGTTTGAAGGGCTGGATACCCTCAGTGACTTTAGCTACAACGCGGTGGTGGTACTCGGCGATCCGGCATGGTTTGGTCGTTATGGTTTTGAACCGGCGGCGCGCTATCAGCTGCACTGCCGCTGGCCCGGCACCGAAGCGACGTTTCAGGTACGCAAAATTGCCGATGATCCGTTTGCCGGACAGGGCGGCTTAGTCGAGTACGCCGCACCCTTTAACCGAATTGCATAAGCCAGGCGGGCAGATCGGCTGGCTGGCTGTTGACCAGCGCCATCTTCTGCGGACGCGTCAGTTGTTTCACCCGATATTCCAGCCGCGAGGCGCTGGCGCGATCGCCCGCTTCGCCATGAAAAACCAGCGTCAGCGGCCCCTTGCCGCGTAGCGCGCGCGCACCGGTGCCGTTTTGATGCTGCTGTACCCGACGCGGCACATCCACCGTGATGCCGGTGTAAAGCGCACCGCGAGCGGTTTGCACAATATAAAGATGCCAGGCTTTGTCCATCATCGCTTCCCTGTTAAGTCGCCGCCATTCTAACGAGCGGCGGCGCAGGCTGGCAAAGCGCTTCTTACAACCAGTGGAAAAAATTGTGTCCGATTTTGCTCATCTTGCACGCTATCTGAAAAAACAGCATGTGTTGTCGCTGTGCTGCGCTACCGACGACGATCTCTGGTGCGCCAACTGCTTTTATGTGTTCAACGAGCCAACCATGGCGCTGTGGCTGATGACCGAAACGCATACGCGTCACGGCGCGATGCTGCTGCAACAGCCGCGCGTCGCCGGCACCATTAACGGCCAGCCGAAAAGCGTGCTGCTGATCAAAGGGATTCAGTACACCGGCGATATCGCGCTGCTCAGCGGCGAGGCGGAAATTGCCGCGCGTGAAGCCTATTGCCAGCGTTTTCCGGTGGCACGCAAAGCCTCTGCACCGCTGTGGGAGATCCGGCTGCGGGAACTGAAAATGACCGATAACAAGTTGGGATTCGGCAGTAAAATTGCCTGGCAACGCGAGGAAAGCGAGAGGGCGATTGAGTAGCGATGCCGGGCGAACCCGGCATGCGCTGAAGCGGTTACACCGCGCTGAGAATGCGCAGTGATTCGCGATTAAATGCGGGCAGGTCATCCGGGGTACGGCTGGTAACCAGCGTCTCCTTATCGACCACCACCTCTTTATCATAGAAATCGGCACCGGCATTGCGCAGATCCACCGCAATCGCCTTCACGCTGGTCATCTTACGACCGCGCACGCCGCCCGCGCTGATCAACAGCTGGGGGCCATGACAAATCGCGAAAATCGGCTTGCCGCTGGCGATAAAGTCTTTGGTGAAATCAACAAAGCGATCGTCGCCACGCAGGCTGTCCGGTGAATGACCGCCTGGCAACAGCAGCGCATCAAACTCATCGACGCTGACGTGATCGATATCTTTATCGATTTTCACTTCTGCTTTGCCCTGTTTGCCGGTCACGGTTTTACCGGCCTGCATTTCAATCGTTACCACTTCATGGCCTGCTTTGGTATAGGCTTCAGCAGGTGAGGTAAATTCTGAGTCTTCAAATTCATCGGTGATTAAGACCGCTATTTTCTTGCTCATTTTTTCCTCCTTCAAAATGTGGGATACCGGATCAATTCTGGTAGAGCATGCTGAAAAATCAAGGGAACCGGCAGAAATTACCTGTAAAAACGCTTATTTACAGATTGTTAACATGTTGATGACGCACGCAAATCACGCGGCAAAAGAGGAAAATGATGAGTCGAGTGTTACTCACCGGAGCAACCGGGCTGGTCGGCGGCGAGCTGCTGCGCCTGCTGATTGACGATCCGCGTATCAGCGAAATTATTGCGCCCACGCGCCGCCCATTACCAGTGATGCGCAAGGTGACCAATCCGGTCGAAGCGGACTTAACCGACGTGCTGCGGCCGCTGGACCAACCGCTGGATCAGGTGTTTTGCTGTCTGGGCACCACGCTGAAGCGGGCCGGCAGCAAGCCCGCGTTTGTGCATGTGGATTACACGCTGGTGGTCGATACGGCGCTGACCGGTCGGCGGCTGGGAGCCACGCACATGCTGGTGGTCAGCGCGCATCTGGCCAACAGCCGATCGCCATTTTTCTATAACCGGGTGAAAGGTGAAATGGAAAACAGCCTGCGTCAGCAGGGCTGGCCACGACTGACGTTGATCCGGCCATCGCTGCTGTTAGGCGAGCGCGACGAGCAGCGGCGCGGTGAATCGCTGATGGCACCCCTGTTTTCTCTGCTGCCCGGCAACTGGCGAGCCGTCGCCGCGCGAGATGTGGCGCGGGCAATGTGGCAACAGGCGTTCACGCCCGCTACAGAACCGGTTACGGTGGTGGAATCGGCACAGATCCCGCGCGATCAGCGCAGATAGTGAATGATCTGATTTCCACTGCCGCGCCAGATCAGCGTGGCATCTTTTTCCGCCGCGACAAACTTGCCGTCAATCAGCACATCCAGCTCGGCGGCAACCTCGCGCTGAGCGGAATTTAGCTCCGCCAGCCGGTAGCCGGTCCACAGCCAGATATCTTTGCCCGTGCATTCAGCGCGCACCCGCCGCACCAGCGCCAGCACCGATGCGACGTTGGCCGGATGCAGCGGATCGCCGCCGGAGAGCGATAATCCCTGACGGCAAATGCGCGTATCCAGCAGGTCGTCGATAACGCGCTGCTCCCACTGCGCATTCCACGGCTGGCCGCTATCCAGCCGCCAGGTGCGCTGGTTGTAGCAGCCGGGACACTGATGCTCGCAACCGGCAACAAACAGCGTGCAACGCGTGCCCGGTCCGTTGACCACATCCACGTCGTAATAAGCGTGAATATTCATCAGAGATGTTTCACCCGACGCCGCACTTCTTCCTGCTTACCGGCGTTAAAAGGTCGCGCATCCGGGCTGCCGAGATAGCCGCACACGCGCCGGATCACTGAGACCTTCGCTGCATCGTGATTGCCGCACTGCGGGCAGGTAAAGCCCTTGCTGGTGCAGGTAAATTCGCCGCTGAAACCGCAGAGATAACACTCATCCACCGGTGTATTGGTGCCGTAATAGGGCACGCGGCTGTAGCTATAATCCCAGACATCTTCCAGTGCCTTGAGGTTGTGGCGTAGATTCGGGTATTCGCCGTAACAGATAAAGCCGCCGTTGGCGATCGGCGGATAGGCGGCCTCAAAGTCGATTTTGTCATAGGGATTGACCCGTTTTTCGACGTCGAGATGAAAGCTATTGGTGTAATACCCTTTATCCGTGACGCCCGGCACCACGCCAAATTCCGCCGCGTCCAGCCGACAGAAGCGGTCACAGAGGTTTTCACTCGGTGTGCTGTAGAGGCTGAAGCCGTAGCCGGTTTCCGCTTTCCACGCATCGACCGCCTCGCGTAACCGGCTGACGATCGCCACCGCTTTAGCGCGCAGCGCCGCATCATCGTAAAGGTGGTGCTTGCCGCCGCTCAGCGCATTGATGGTTTCATGCAGGCCGATATAACCCAGCGAAATCGAGGCGCGGCCATGTTTGAAGATCTCCGCAATATCGTCGTCGGGCTGCAATCTGACGCCACAGGCGCCGGACATATACAGAATTGGTGCTACCCGCGCTTTGGTGTTTTCCAGCCGGGCAATGCGCGTCAGCAGCGCCTGTTTGGCCACCTGCAAACGGACATCAAGCACCTGCCAGAAGTGCGCCTCATCGCCCGCGGCCTCAAGGGCAATGCGCGGCAGATTCAGGCTCACCACGCCGATATTATTACGGCCATCGTGCACCCGCTCGCCATCCTGTTCAAACACGCCCAGAAAGCTGCGGCAGCCCATTGGCGTTTTAAAAGAACCGGTGACCTTAACCACCTGATCGTAGTTAAGAATATCGGGATACATGCGCCTGCTGGCACACTGCAACGCCAGCTGTTTGATGTCGTAATTAGCATCCTGTGGACGCAGATTAACGCCGTCGCGCAGGGCAAACACCAGCTTCGGAAACACCGCCGTTTTGTGATTACTGCCCAGCCCGGCCAGACGATTTTTCAGGATCGACTGCTGGACCAGCCGCGCCGCCCAGCTGGTGCCGAGACCGAAGCCGAAGGTGACAAACGGCGTCTGGCCGTTGGCGGTATGCAGCGTATTGACCTCATATTCCAGCGACTGGAACGCGTCATAACACTCTTTTTCGGTGCAGGCGCGCGCGTAGCCTTCGACGTCCGCGACCTGCCACTGTTGTGCGGTCAGACGATGTTTTTGCAGGCTGATGTCGACATAAGGCGCCAGCACTTCGTCGATGCGATTCAGCGTGGTGCCGCCATAAATATGGCTGGCGACCTGCGCGATAATTTGTGCAGTCACCGCCGTAGCGGTGGCGATCGATTTTGGCGGCGCGATATCCGCGTTGCCCATCCTGAAGCCCTGCGTAAGCATGCCTTTCAGATCGATCAGCATGCAGTTGAACATCGGAAAGAAGGGCGAATAGTCGAGATCGTGATAATGAATTTCGCCGCGCTGATGGGCGGCCACGATCGACGGCGGCAGCAAATGCTGTTGCGCATAATGTTTGGCGACGATGCCCGCCAGCAGATCGCGCTGGGTAGGGATTACCTTGCTGTCTTTGTTGGCATTTTCGTTGAGCAGCGCCGGATCGCTCTGTTCCACCAGCCCACGAATCGCCTGGCTCAGCTTGCTGCGCTGTTCGCGCGCGCGATCCCGGTCGTGGCGGTATTCGATGTAGCAGCGCGCCAGCTGGGGATAAGGGCCGCTCATCAGCGCATTTTCCACCGCCCGTTGAATCTCATGGATATCGACTTCAGCCTGTTGCGCGATCGTCGTTGCCACCTGCGCCGCCAGTTGCTGTGCATAATCGTTGTCATTCACCGCCGCCGCCTGCGCCGCCGCATTCACCGCCTGCACAATACGCTGCGCATCAAAAGGCACCCGGCAGCCGTCGCGTTTAATTACCACGCTGATCATGTTGTTCCCTCAGAGAATATCAATATGTAGAGGGTAATGAATATTTTGTACCTGGATGTAGTGGTTTTTACGCTAAATGCCGGTTCATTGATGTAGCACAGAAGAAGGGGGAATCGCGGAAGAAATTCCGCGGGGGATTTGCCCGGAAGCGGGCGGCTTTTAGCCTTGCAGGCGGCTTCTTAAGGTCAATGTCTTGAGGTCAACGGCTATTTCGTTTTGCCTTGCAGGCAGGCCGCTTAGAGGCCAGGTCAAATGCCATTTCGTTCTGCCTTGCAGGCAGGCCGCTTAAAGGCCAGGTCAAAGGCCAGGTCAAAGGCCAGGTCAAAGGCCAGGTCAAAGGCCATTTCGTTCTGCCTGAAGGCAGCCCGAGCAGGGCCGGCAGTCGCCCCGGCCCTGCACCCGCGCTATCCGGCAAACACAACCGCCCGCCAAAGGCGGGTTCCCTCAGCAAAAGCGTTTTCCTGACGGACCGGACGCGATTCGCTCCCGGCTCAGCGCGCCCTCTCGCCGCATCCCTGCGGCTCGCCCTGGAAAACGCTTTTGCCTCGGCGTTTGTGATGCCTCCTCAAGGTCAACACCCAGGCCAAAACCTAAAAGACTAAAATCTTAATTCGAAATAAAACCCAAACCCAAACCCAAACCCAAACCCAAACCCAAACCCAAACCCAAACCCAAACCCAAACCCAAACCCAAACCCAAACCCAAACCCAAACCCAAA